>NZ_JACTAC010000009.1 GCF_014486675.1 Flavobacterium macrobrachii | reverse complement strand
AACAAATGGATTAACAAAAAAGTTGAATGGTGCTGAAGTACAATTTCCTACAGTTTCAATAGCAACAATAGAATGATTACCTGCTGTTAAATTGTTAAATACTGGTGATGATTGAGGAATGGCTCCATCCAAAGAATAAGCAAAATTACTTCCAATAGGATTAGTTACAGTAATAACATTTCCTCCACAATTTTCTACGATATTAATAGCTATAACAACTTGCGGAACAATCGTTACCACTACAGGTTGAATAGTAGAACAGCTTCCATTAGTCAATCGGATATAGTACGTTCCACTACTAGTTACTGCATTGGGATTATTCAAAACAGTAGTTCCTGCTGCATTGGTCCAATAAGACAATGTTCCTGTAGAACTTCCCGCTGTAACCGAAGCTAATGTCAAATCTACTGTTGATGGTGAACAAACCGCTGGTGGATTTGTGATTACCAAAGTAGTACTTGGATTAATCGTCACAACTACAGGTTGAATAGTAGAACAGCTTCCATTAGTCAATCGGATATAGTACGTTCCGCTACTAGTTACTGCATTTGGATTATTCAAAACAGTAGTTCCTGCTGCATTGGTCCAATAAGACAATGTTCCTATAGAACTTCCCGCTGTAACCGAAGCTAATGTCAAATCTATTGTTGATGGTGAACAAACCGCTGGTGGATTTGTGATTACCAAAGTAGAACTTGGATTAATAGTCACTACTACAGGTTGAATAGTAGAACAGCTTCCATTAGTAAATCTAATATAATACGTTCCGCTACTTGTAACTGCATTTGGATTATTCAAAATAGTAGTTCCTGCTGCATTAGTCCAATAAGACAATGTTCCTATAGAACTTCCCGCTGTAACCGAAGCTAATGTCAAATCTATTGTTGATGGCGAACAAACCGCTGGTGGATTTGTGATTACCAAAGTAGAACTTGGATTAATCGACACAACTACAGGCTGAATAGTGGAACAACTTCCATTAGTCAATCGGATATAGTACGTTCCACTACTTGTTACCGCATTGGGATTATTCAAAACAGTAGTTCCTGCTGCATTGGTCCAATAAGACAATGTTCCTGCAGAACTTCCCGCTGTAACCGAAGCTAATGTCAAATCTACTGTTGATGGTGAACAAACCGCTGGTGGATTTGTGATTACCAAAGTAGAACTTGGATTAATAGTCACTACTACAGGTTGAATAGTAGAACAGCTTCCATTAGTCAATCTAATATAATACGTTCCGCTACTTGTAACTGCATTTGGATTATTCAAAATAGTAGTTCCTGCTGCATTAGTCCAATAAGACAATGTTCCTGTAGAACTTCCCGCTGTAACCGAAGCTAATGTCAAATCTACTGTTGATGGTGAACAAACCGCTGGTGGATTTGTGATTACCAAAGTAGAACTTGGATTAATAGTCACTACTACAGGTTGAATAGTAGAACAGCTTCCATTAGTCAATCGGATATAGTACGTTCCACTACTAGTTACCGCATTGGGATTATTCAAAACAGTGGTTCCTGCTGCATTGGTCCAATAAGACAATGTTCCTGCAGAACTTCCCGCTGTAACCGAAGCTAATGTCAAATCTACTGTTGATGGTGAACAAACCGCTGGTGGATTTGTGATTACCAACGTTGGTGTCGAAGTAACAACAATTGTCATTGAAGTTCTTGATGCACACTGCTCAGGATTTGGTGTAAAAACGTAGGTACCAGTATTCATATTATCAACAACAGCTGGCGACCAAGTACCTGTTTTATTATTTAAAGAAGTTAAAGGTAAGTTAGGTATAGTCTGTCCAGCACAATATGGTCCTAATTGAGTAAAAGTAGGTACTGTTGTAGATGCTGTTAATGAAGCACCGCAAACGCCATTCCAGGTTAAAGAGAAAGTAACCGTTTGTCCTGGTGCAACTCCTGGAACAGAAAAATTAGAAGGTGAAACATGAGTTCCTGTTACAGGTGTTCCACCATCAATAGAGTACGAATAGGTAAAATTAGTTTGCCCTATATTATTAAAATCAAAATTTACACTCGTTGGAGTTGAGTTCGTGGGATTACAAAATAATTGTGGTGCTTGAGTAGGCGGAGTATTACTAACTGTTACAACTATGGCTACTCTGGGGCTTTCACATCCTCCAATAGTTTGACTTACATAGTAGGTTGTTGTTCCAACATTAGTAGTTGAAGGTGTTGGTGCCGTGCTCGAAGCAGTACCACCAGTAGAATTTGTTCCATACCAATTCAAAGTTCCACCTGTTGATGCTGCAGCAGTTAATGGTGAAGCTGTTGCATTTTGACAATAAGTTAATGGTGTTACTGTTGGTGTTATCGAACTTCCAATATTTATACTTACAGAAGAACTTATTGAAACATTACACACATTTGTAGCAGTTAAAGTCAATGTGATAGTCCCTGTGGCTGTAGAAGGAACAGTAAAATTCGAATTAAGAGCTATTGGTGTACTAAATGTTCCTCCAGAGTCTGAAGTCCATTGCAAAGACTGATATCCTTGCGCTGATCCAGTCAAATTAACAACTGAACCCGGACTAACACACGATGTTGGAGAAGCTGTAGCATTTACCGTAAAAGGCGGAACTGGAGCAGTACATCCTTCGTTTACATAAGTTGGAACTCCCGAAGGACTAAAATTAACTGCGGCGCCATCTTGCTCTGCTAATGTACCTCCTGAAACACCAAAAATATTAACCAAATTACTTCTTTCATAAGTTACAGTATCCGAACAAGTTCCTCCAAAAGAAATAGATAACGATCGGGTTCCTGGAGTTGGATTATAATTCCCAAAATGACCTCCAGTTACTGAATTATTATTTTGAAAAATAATATATAAAGTACTGGTTAACGAATTAAAAGAATTATAGTTTATCGTAAAATTTTGACTGGTAACAAGTAAAACAGTTGAATTAGCCGGTAAAACTCCACCGGTAGGTTCTAAAACCTGACCACAATTTCCCGCTGCAATAATAGAAGCATTTATGGAAGCTACTTTTGTTGCAGTTGTTGCATTTTGTACAACTCCTGTCCATGCATTTGATGGCCAATTAACACTCAAATTAGAAACATTTAAAGGGTTTGGTCCTACTCTAAACCTAACCATTTCATTAAAACCTTCATCATTTGAAGGGGAAGTTGCAGAACATGCATCAACCAAAATAGTTTGAATATCAACGCACTGTGCGTTTACATTTCTAACAAAAATTAAAAGTAATAATGTTAGTAAATACTTTGAAGTAAATTTAATTCTCATGAAATCCAATTATTTAGTGCTTTTTCTTCTATCGCGTTCTGCTTTCAACAAATTTAGTTCTCTGCTTGTTTGTCCAGCAACTGAAGTATTTTCTTCGGCACGACGAATTAAGTAAGGCATAACATCGCGAACTGGTCCAAAGGGTAAATATTTGGCAACATTATAACCGTTCTGAGCAAGATTATAACTGATGTTATCGCTCATTCCATATAATTGTCCAAACCAAATTCGATTGTCATTTTTTGCAATATTCATTTTATGCATCAAATCCATGAGTTTATACGAACTTTCCTCATTGTGTGTTCCAGCAAAAATGGACATTTTTTCTAGGTTTTCCATCATATAAATTACGGTTGCATCATAATTTATATCCGTTGCTTCTTTTGAGGCACAAATTGGTGTTGGATAACCTTTTTCTTCCGCACGCTTATTTTCTTTTTCCATATAAGCACCGCGAACCAATTTCATTCCAATATGGAAATTTTCTGCTTTTGCTATATTGTGAAGTCTTTTCAAATAATCCAATCGATCCCAACGATACAATTGCAACGTATTGAAAACAATAGCTTTATCTTTATTGTATTTTCGCATCATATCGGTTACCAAATCATCTGCTGCATCTTGCATCCAACTCTCTTCGCCGTCAATTAATAATGCTACATCTTTTTCGTGAGCTGTTTTACAAACAATATCAAATCGTTCTACAACTCTATTCCATTCTACTAGTTCTTCGGGAGTTAATGGTTGTTTTTCTCCTACTTTTTCATAAAGATAAAAACGACCAAAACCTGTTGGTTTAAAAACTGCAAAAGGAATGGCAAGTCGTTCTTTGGCAAACTCTATAGTCTTTAAAGTCATTTCCAAAGCAGCGTCAAACTGTTCTTCTTCTTCTTTTCCTTCCACCGAATAATCCAAAACAGAAGAAACGCCTTTGGTAAACATTTTATCTACAACTGTTAAGCAATCATCTTCAGTCGTTCCGCCACAAAAATGGTCAAAAACCGTAGCTCTAATCAATCCTTCAACTGGTAAATGTGCTTTTAAAGCAAAATTAGTAACCGCAGTTCCAATTCGAACAAGCGGTTCGTTGGCAATCATTTTAAATAAAAAATAAGCTCTATCTAATTCAGTATCCGTTTTAAGTGCAAAAGCAACTTCTGTATTATTAAAAATTTTAGTCATTTAGATTAAATATTGATACTGCAAATATAGTAGAGATTTGGCTTTACTTTTTATGATTTTAACCACAAATCCCTATACTTTTTGTTTTTATCATAATCTGTTGACTGTTTGTTAATATTAAAATAACGATTTCCTCTTGGATCGTTTCCAACTCCAGCTAAATAAGCCCAATTTCCCCAGTTGCTACAAACATCATAATCAATAAGTTGTTGTTCAAAATGAGCCGCACCAAATCGCCAATCAAGTTTCAAATCGTTGCACAAATAACTGGCAACATTTTGTCGACCACGATTGCTCATAAATCCAGTTAATTTCAATTCTTTCATATTAGCATCAACAAAATCTACTCCGGTTTTGCCATCAATCCATTCTTGTAATTGGTGTGTGTTGTGTTTATTAACTATTATTCCTTTATCTTGAATTCCAGATTGTTGAAAAAATTTAGAATTGTATTTTTTCATCATAAATCTAAAATAATCACGCCATAACAATTCAAAAACCAACCAATAAGTCGACTCGTTGGCTTCAAATTGGGTTTCATATTTTTTGAGTTCATCATAAATAAATCTAGGCGAGATACAACCCAAAGCAAGCCATGCCGAAAACTTTGACGAATAATTGGCACCAACCAATCCGTTTCTTGTTTCTTTATATTCTGAAATGCATTTGGTTTCAAAAAAATAATGATTTAATCGAGCAATTGCCTTTGTTTCGCCACCTTTGAATTGTAAAACAGCTCTTGAATCTATTGGTTCAAAATTTAATCCCAACTCTTTTAAAGTCGGTAATTGTAACGGTTCGATTTCTGGTGATTTTATTTCTTTTGGCGCATCAAATGCAGCTCTGATAATAGCATCTTTTTCTGTTTTTTTTCTGAAATTTGTAAAAACATCGGGTATATCTTTTATTGAAAACGGTAAATCTTCTGCATGATATAAAGTACTTGTACTAAAAATTTTAAGTTCGCATTTTAGCTTAAATAATTCTTCCTGAACTTTGGCTTCGGTTTGCTTTTCTTCATACGAAACTTCCTTTTTGGCAAATACTTTTGTAGCTTTATATTGCTGAACAATTTTTGGAATTTCAACTTCGGGTCTTCCTTTTATAATCAATAAACCAGAACCTTTTGCTCTCAAATTTCTATCTAAATCTATAAGCGATTCTAATAAAAATTGTGCTCTAAAACTTCCTGTTTTTTTAAATCCAAATTCAGTGGTAACAAAATTTGATTCGTCAAAACAATACACCGGAATTATTTCATCACTTTGTGAAATAGCTTTGATAAGTGTTTCATTATCATGTAATCGTAAATCAGTTTTAAACCAAACTATTGATGTTTTCATATTTTTACTTTTTTTTCCTGTAAGGTTTTAAAAACCTTGTAGGTTTGATATTTATTTAGAATACCTACAAGGTCATAAAGACCTTGCAGGATTTACAATTCATTTATATTTTTCAAATAAAAATCGGCTTGTTGCAACAACGCTGTTTTGTCTTCAGGTTTCATTTTCCGCCAAACATTGTACATCATTCCGATTCGTGGATTTTTGCCTAATTTCTTTTCATTTCTATCATAAAAATTCCAATACAAGCTGTTAAAAGGACATGCTTTTTCGCCTGTTTTTACAGCTTTTTTATAAAAACAACTTCCACAATAATGGCTCATTTTATCGATATAGGAAGCCGAACTTACATAAGGTTTTGTTGCTACAATTCCGCCATCGGCAAATTGGCTCATGCCGCGAGTATTGGTAATTTCAACCCATTCAAAAGCATCAATATAAATTCCCAAATACCAAGCATCAACTTCATCTGGATGAATTCCAGCTAAAAGAGCAAAATTTCCAGTTATCATTAATCGTTGAATGTGATGTGCATAAGCGTAATTTAAAGATTGAGTAATCGCATCTTTCAAGCAATTCATTTTGGTTTTTCCTGTCCAAAACCAATTGGGTAATTTTTCTTGATTGTTGAAAAAATTGAGCTTAGCAAATTCGGGCATTTTGTTCCAATAAATACCTCGCATGTACTCACGCCAACCAATTATTTGTCGCACAAAACCTTCTAATTGATTGAATTCTATTTCACTTGGACGTTTTTTCCATTCTTCAATACATCGATCTATAACTTCTTGCGGCGAAATCATTTTTACATTCATCGAAAATGAAATTCTAGAATGATACAATGACCATTGGTTTGGTGACATTGCATCTTGATAACTTCCAAATAGTGGCAAACATTCGGTAGCAAAAAAATCTAAAAGTTGTAATGATTGCTCTCTGTTTATTGGCCAAACAAAGTTTTTAGAATCAATAGTTCCAATAGTTTTTACATCGGTTTTTGCTAATTCATCATAAATATTTGAAACATCATTATTGAAAACTAATGGCGAAGTTGATTTGTGATTTTTGGGTAATTTTTTTCTATTTTCTCCATCATAATTCCATTGACCTGTTAATGGTTTATCACCTTCCATCAAAATATTGTGTTTCTTTCGCATCGCACGATAAAAACTTTCCATTAGATAGATTTTCTTGCCTTCAAAGAAATCTCCAAGTTCGCTTCGAGTAGTAAAAAAATGCTCAGAATCTACAACAGAACTCGAAATTAAAATCGATTTACAAAGTTTTTTCAAATCCAAATCTACTCGATATTCATCGGGCAATTGGTATTCAAAATGAGTAAAATTTTGCTTAAAATTAGATTTTGAATATTTTTTTCAAAGGATTCTAAGTTATCATTATCATTTAGATAAACATAGATAACATTATGATTTTTAGACAATAATTCATTTTTAAATTCTTGCATTGCAGCGAAAATTCCAACAACTTTTTGAATATGATGATTAGCATAATCTGTTTCTGAACGAATTTCCATCATCACATAAGTAACCGAATCATCAATAGTTTTAAACCAGGAATGATTACTGTTTAATTGATCGCCGAGAATTAATCGTAAGGTTTTTGACATTTACTTTTTTTTGAACCATTAAGGAATTAAGAAAAATTAAGTTTTAAAAGTCTTAATGGAACTTAATATCTTAATGGTTTTAAATTATTTATTCATTCTGCATTTATCACTACAATACTTGACTTCGTCCCAAACTTTTTCCCATTTTTTGCGCCAAGCAAAAGGCTTTTGGCAAACAACACAGATTTTATTTGGAAGGTTTTGCTTTTTTACTCCTCGCATTTTTTGGTTTATTTGGATTACTAACGTGCTTTTTTAAAATTCTTTTTCCTTCTTCCTTTACGTCATCTTTCTTTCTAAAACTCCACACAATATCGCTTGCTTTTTTTCGAGTTTCATCAATATCTACTATTGGAAACGGATAATCTTTTCCTATTTCGCAGTTGT
Source organism: Flavobacterium macrobrachii (assembly GCF_014486675.1). Taxonomy (GTDB): domain Bacteria; phylum Bacteroidota; class Bacteroidia; order Flavobacteriales; family Flavobacteriaceae; genus Flavobacterium; species Flavobacterium macrobrachii. Next base: position 55,137 of record NZ_JACTAC010000009.1, on the reverse strand, counting down.
AAAATTGTTGTTCAATAGCGTTTAATTTCCAAGGTTCATGAATGAGTTCTACTGGAATTTCTTTTAATTCTGGAACCCATTTTTTAATAAAAATTCCATCAGCATCATGATCTTCAGAGTTTTTGATTGGATTGTAAATTCTTATTGTATTAATTCCGGTTGTTCCAGACTGCATTTGTAATTGAGGATAATGAATTCCGGGTTCGTAATCTAAAAATTGTCTTGCTAAAAAATGTAATTCGCGCCAATCTTGCCATAAATTGAAGGTGAAAAACGAAACCACCATAGCTCGCATTCTAAAATTTATGTAACCCGTTTGAACCAAACATCGCATGCATGCATCAACAATTGGAACTCCAGTTTTGCCTTCTTGCCAAGCTTTTATGTAAATTTCATTTTTAGGTTTTATCAAACCATCATAAGCTCTATTTACATTTTCAAATTCCATTCGGCATTCGTCTTCAAATTTTTGTATAAAATGACAATGCCAATGCAAACGAGAAACAAAGTTCAACATCGCTCGTTTGTTGGGCGAAGTTTCATAAAACTGATTGGTATATTGATAAACCATTCTCATACTAATGTTTCCATAAGTAAGATAAGGCGACAAACGGCTGCAACCAGTTCGGCTCAGGTTGGGTTTGGAAATAGACTTGCTATAATTTACATGACGTTCTTTTACAAAACTATCAAGATAACGCCAAGCCCAATATTCGCCACCTTGTTGGAAGTTTTTATTTCGGGTTGTAATCTCTTTTGGAAGTTCTATTCTTTTTAAATTTTGATACAAATTGTCTTCCAAATTTTCAAATTGAAACGAATTTAAATCAATTATTTTGGGTTCGGCACGCATTACTTTTTCCCAACGTTTATCCCATTCGCTTCTTGATTTTAACTTGCGTATCACACCGTGCATTTGAGATTGTTTCCATTGAATTTTATAATAATCAAAAAAGTTTTGCATAGCAATATCTCTATCAAACGTAATTTTATTGCCAATTTCTTGATGCGAAAAAACAGTTTTGATATCAAATATTTTTACCAATTCTTCAAAAACAGAGTGAACTTCGTTATGAAAAAAATAAATTTCAGTTCCAATTGATTTTAATTTAGTTCGCATTTCTTGCAAAGCTTCATAAATAAAACGCCAATGACGTACATCACTGTCTTCATAATTCATTACCGAAGGTTCAAAAAAGTAAATCAATAAAACCGGAATTTCTTCATTTTTAGCCAAATAAAGTGGTTCGTGATCTGTAAAACGTAAATCACGCTTAAACCAAACAATATTTATAGTTTTTTTTGTCAATTTTAAAGTAATGAAGTAATTTCTTTATCGGGTTTTGCGTAGCTTAATCGGTCTAATTGAATGGTTTTGTGGTAACTGTCTAATCCTGAACACGTGATAGTGTTTGCTTTTTCTAAATCAATAAATCCGTCTTCATGTAAACAATTTTCTGGTAAATAAATTTGAACAATTTCCCCAATAATAATTGTGGTGTTGTTGATTGAAATATCAATTTTTTCTTTAAAATCAATTCCTAATTGTAGATGACTCTCTGAAACAAATGGTGCAAAAAAATTATTTTTATATACCGGTTTTAAACCCGTTACATCAAATTCAGAAATATCTTTATCATATCGAGCCGATGTTTGATGTGCTTGTTTGTATAAATTTTCGTTGATATGATTTATTGTATAAAATCCTGTTTCTAAAATATTTCGCATAGTATCACGCTCTGGTGGACTTGGGCGAAAAATCATTCCAATCAATGGCGGATTGGCACCAATGTGAAAAATTGAACTAAAAATAGCAAGATTGGTTTTTTTATTTTCATCTGCTGTTCCTACCAAAGCAACACTTTTAAATCCGCCCAAACTATTGATTAAATGAACACGTTTTTGTTTTTCTAATTGTTCAATTTCTGCTTTATCTATATACATTTATCAAATTATTTTAATACAAAATACGAACCCATTTTTTTTCACTATTCAATTTAAAAGTTCCTATATGCTCTTTGTTCCACTCATTTGGTGCAATTAATGAAAGAACATTTGTTCCATCATTATTAGAATATAAATGATAAATTTCTCCAATTACTGGTTCAAACGAAAATTTTGCGTTATAAACCAATTCATTCCATTTGTATTCAATCATTAAACTTTCATATTGCTCTTTAAGCTCATTAAATTTATTTTCAAATTCCTTATTTACGTTGTTAATTCCTCTGCTTTTCCAAGAAACAACATCATCCATCTTTATAACTGGTGCGCCAACATTGGTTGAATAAGGCAATAAACTTGCATTGTAACCTTTGTCTTCTGAAAAAACAACGTTATCTGGTATTTTACTTTTCATTATATTAACGTTTTGATATTTTATTGTTGGAGATAATTCTTTGCCTATTACATTTAAAACGGTCAATGTTTTCATCACGTTTTGCAACGTGTTTCGTTTTACAATTTTCAACGCGTTCTCGCCACAATTTGTAACTGCTAAACTTTAATTCTTTTTTCATCAACGCTTTTACATCAGCTTCGGATAAACCAAATTGGAACTTTATTGCATCAAATGGAGTTCGATCTTCCCATGCCATTTCAATTATTCTATCAATCTGAATATCAGAAAGATTTTGTTTAATAGTATTTGATATTATTGGTTTCAAAATACAATTTGTTTAACTTTTAATAAAAATAATTAAACAAAATTACATAATTTATCTCAATTTAAAACTTTTTATTGATTAAGTTTTCCAAAAAATTTAATTTCAACTAAATTATAATATACTTTTGTTCGAAATAATTATTTTAATGAAATCAATTGAAGCAAATGGATACACAGTTTTTTTTAACAAAAATGGATACACTTCTTTAAACCATTATATTACCCAAAAAAACTATTCCACTATTTTTATAATTTCGGATACCAATTCTAATGAAAAATGCCTTCCAAAGTTTCTTCCATTGCTTGAAACAGACAAAAGTATTGAGATCATAGAAATCGAATCTGGCGAAACTGAGAAAAATATTGCAACTTGTGTTGAAATATGGACTATTTTAACTGAACTTGGTGCTGATAGAAAATCGCTTTTACTCAATATTGGCGGTGGCGTCATCACAGATATTGGCGGATTTATTGCTTCTACTTTTAAAAGAGGAATTGATTTTATAAATATTCCAACAACTCTTTTAGCGATGGTTGATGCCTCAATTGGTGGAAAAAACGGTGTGGATTTAGGCAACTTAAAAAATCAAATTGGCGTTATCAATGTGCCAAAAATGGTTGTTATCGATACTGATTTTTTAACAACTTTACCACAAAACGAAATGCGGTCTGGTTTGGCAGAAATGCTGAAACACGGATTGATTTTTGATAAAAATTATTGGAACGAATTCAAAGATTTAAGTCAAAAAGATTTTGCTGATTTTGACCAATTAATTCATCGTTCGGTGGAAATAAAAAACGAAATCGTACTACAAGATCCAACCGAAAACGGTATTAGAAAAGCATTAAATTTTGGACATACACTTGGACATGCAATAGAAAGCTATTTTCTTGAAAATGAAAACAAGAAAACATTGTTACATGGTGAAGCAATTGCGATTGGAATGATTTTGGAAAGTTTTATTTCTTGGAAAAAACAACTTCTTTCTGAAGACGAATTTAATGAAATTAAATCAACCTTAAATTCAATTTTTGAAATCATCCATTTTGAAGAAAACGACCTTCAACCGATACTAGATTTACTCATTCATGATAAGAAAAATGAAAATGGTGAAATTCAATTTGCTTTACTAGATGGAATTGGAAAAACACGCTTTAATCAAAAATCTGACAATGAATTAATTACACAAGCATTTGAAAACTATAAAAGTTAATATTTTTTTCATCTAAATTGTTGTATTTCGAATTAATTATTTTTTACATTTGCCCTAATGAAAAAATCGGTTAAGACTTCTGATTACAGTAACTACAGCAAGGAAATTAAACTTAATTTCAACACTTATACTACACATTTTTTTAGTTTAAAAAATGTAATAGGTTCACTTTGTTCAGAAATTGAGTTTCTATTCCAAGAAAAATTACCTATTATTTATGCTAACATTAGAGTTTGAATGATGGATTATTTTGTTTTTTTAAAATATCATAATCCTTTATAAATTTCAAATAACACTAATGAATACTAAATATTTCGACCTTATCAACCAAACTTACTATTTTCCACAAGAAGAGTTTACTTTAAACAAAGATAGTGCGTTACTATTTCATAACATCGATTTAATGAAACTGGTTGAACAATATGGAACGCCATTAAAATTCACTTACTTACCTCAAATTTCCAATAACATAAAAAAAGCCAAAAATTGGTTTAGAAATGCTATGGAAAAAAATGCTTATGAAGGTAAATACTATTATTGTTATTGCACAAAAAGTTCTCATTTTGAATATGTTATGAATGAAGCTTTCAAAAACAATATTCATGTAGAAACATCATCAGCATTTGACATCAACATTGTTGAAAATTTACTAGAAAATGGTAAAATCAACAAAAGCACATACATTATTTGTAACGGTTTCAAAAGAGATCAATACATTACTAATATTGCTCGATTGATTAACAATGGTCATAAAAATACTATTCCGATAATTGATAATTATGAAGAGTTAGATTTACTTCAAGCGGAGATTAAAGGTAAATTCAAAATCGGAATTAGAATTGCTGCCGAAGAAGAACCAAAATTTGAGTTTTATACCTCTCGATTGGGAATAGGTTACAAAAATATTTTAGCTTTTTATAAAAAACAAATTCAGGAAAATGATAACTTGGAGTTAAAAATGCTTCACTTTTTTATCAATACTGGAATTAACGATACGGCTTACTATTGGAACGAGTTGGTAAAATGTATTAAAGTTTACATTCAACTTAAAAAAGAATGTCCTTCACTTGATGGTTTAAATATTGGTGGCGGATTTCCAATCAAAAATTCTTTAGCATTCGAATACGATTACCAATACATGATTGATGAAATCATCAATCAAATAAAAATTGCTTGTGAAGAAGCCGAAGTTGATGTTCCAAATATTTTTACCGAATTTGGTTCGTTTACCGTAGGTGAATCGGGTGGCGCAATTTATCAAGTTTTATATCAAAAACAACAAAATGATAGAGAAGCTTGGAACATGATTGACAGTTCATTTATCACTACTTTACCTGATACATGGGCAATTAACAAACGATTTATCTTGCTTGCTATTAATAGGTGGAATGATACGTATGAACGCGTTTTATTGGGCGGAATGACTTGTGATAGTGATGATTATTACAATTCTGAACAAAATATGAATGCTATTTATCTGCCAAAATACAACAAAGAAAAACCTTTATACATTGGATTTTTCAATACTGGTGCTTATCAAGAAACTATAGGTGGATATGGTGGTTTACATCACTGTTTAATTCCACAACCAAAACATATTTTGATAGATAGAGACAAAAACGGAATTATAGCAACAGAAGTTTTCTCTGAGCAACAAACTGCCGAAGATGTATTGAAAATATTAGGTTACGGCAAAAAATAGTTCCATAAAAGAGTGTTATTTTTAACAGAATTAAATTATAAAAACTGTTTGCGGTTATAGAAAAAAAGTTTTTCTTTGAGCCATAAACTAAAAACATCCGAAGCAAATCCAATGAATTGGAATACAACGGAATAAAAAAAAAGAAGATGAGTAAAGGACCAATTAGTCAGTTTATAGAAAAAAATTACCTTCATTTCAATGCTGCGGCTTTAGTTGATGCTGCAAAAGGATATGAAGAACATTTGCTTGACAACGGAAAAATGATGATTACATTGGCTGGAGCAATGAGTACAGCCGAACTTGGAAAATCATTAGCCGAAATGATACGTCAAGACAAAGTGCATATTATTTCGTGTACTGGAGCAAATTTGGAAGAAGATATCATGAACCTTGTTGCTCATAATTCTTATAAAAGAGTTCCAAATTACAGAGATTTATCGCCACAAGAAGAATGGGATTTATTGGAAAACCACTATAATAGAGTTACCGATACTTGTATTCCAGAAGAAGAAGCTTTCCGTAGATTGCAATCACATTTATATGACATTTGGAACAATGCCGATTCAAAAGGAGAACGTTATTTTCCACATGAATTTATGTACCAAATGATTAATTCAGGCGTTTTACAACAATACTACGAAATCGATCCAAAAGATTCATGGATGGTTGCAGCAGCCGAAAAAAATCTACCAATTGTAGTTCCAGGATGGGAAGACAGCACAATGGGAAATATTTTTGCTTCCTATTGTATCAAAGGTACTTTCAAACCTACTACAACGAAAAGCGGAATTGAATACATGATGTGGTTAGCTGATTGGTACACAAACAATTGCGAAGGAAAAGGGATTGGTTTCTTCCAAATTGGTGGTGGAATTGCAGGTGATTTCCCAATTTGTGTCGTTCCAATGCTTTACCAAGATATGGAAATGCACGATGTTCCGTTTTGGAGTTATTTTTGCCAGATTTCCGATTCAACCACAAGTTATGGTTCTTATTCTGGAGCAGTTCCAAATGAGAAAATCACTTGGGGAAAACTAGATATTACAACACCCAAATTTATTGTAGAATCTGATGCAACAATCGTTGCACCATTGATTTTTGCATACATACTAGATTTATAAAAGATTTTTTTATGAGAAGAATTATTGTAGATTATGCTAAACTAACTGGTGATATTTTAAACCTATTAGTAGAAAAATTTCCTGAAGGATATGACGATTCAGATATTATTCGTTTTAGAAATGCCCAAAACGAGTTGATCGAAGCTGTTGAAGTTAGAACCGAAGACACTATTTATTTAGTGAAAGTAAGTACTAAATTGGCTAGCCGAATGGAGAAATTTGACGAAGAAGATGATCTTGATTCAGTAATCGAACCAATTGAACCAATTAAAGGTTTAGACGATGATGATTTGGCTTCTGATGATGACGATGTAGAGGTTGATCCGTTAAAAGACAAAGGCGGTTCTGACGACGACGATGATGATTTTACTGATAGCGACAACTTTGACGATGAAGACGACGAAGAATAAACGTTAAAATTCCAATATTTTAAGTCCCAAATTCCGATTGATAATTTACTCGGAATTTGGGATTTTTGTTTTATAAAACCTTTAAGTTTTGGATTTTTTTAATTGGAATTTTGTAGAAGATATCTTTCCTCAAAAACCTTTTGATGATGATTTTGATGACCAATAATAGTAAATCCCAAAGCACGAACTGACATTGGGTTATTTGACGCAATTCCTTTACATAGCAATTGTTCTTCCGAAAATGATTTAAACAAAGTCAAACTAGCTTGTCGAACAACCAACAATTCGGTTAACAAATCCTGAATGCTTCTTTGATTGGCATTGGCTTCGTCCACATAACTATTTTCGTCAAAACCTGGCAATTCGGTTTTATCGTTTCGAGCAAAACGCAAAGCTCTGTAAGCAAAAATTCGCTCGGAATCAATTAGATGCAACAATATATCTTTAATTGTCCATTTTCCTTCCGCATAGCGATAATCAAACTTGTCCATAGGTATTTCACGAACAAATTTCACCAATCGATGTACCGAAATTTCAAGTTCTTCAACCAAAGTATATTCATCTGAAACTTGTGCTAAATAATTAGCGTAAAACTGACCGTATTCGTCAGATTTTAATTGGAATATTTTCATAAATTTATTTTTTTAAGCCGAATTTCTACTCGCATTGGTATTCCCAAATAGCGAACGCGTTACTAATTTTTCATAAACTTCATTCAACGGTGCGTTATTTCCATTGCGGATTTGGGATAAAGCATACTGCTGAATTGTCAATAAAGGACGAACAATTTGTTCTCTCATGATAATGGAAGCTTTTCCGTCGGGATAGTTTTCCATTAATTCTTGATGACCAGCAATTTTGAGTAATAATCGTTTGGTTTCTAGGAATTCATCGTAAATAATTTGCCAAAAATCACCAAAAACAGCATCATCTTTCATGTAAGAAGTCAATGGAAAAAATGATTTTGCCAACGACATCATACTGTTTTCCAGCAATGTTTTAAAAAAAAGTGAGTTATCATACAACGACTGTACTTTTTCCCATTGATTGGTTTCCTCAAAATGTTTTAATGCCGTTCCAACGCCAAAAAATCCGGGAACATTCTGTTTTAATTGGCTCCACGAACCCACAAAAGGAATAGCTCGCAAATCGGCAAAGTCCAATTTATCATCTGCATTTCGCTTTGAAGGACGACTTCCAATATTGGTTTTTGAGTAATATTTCAGCGTACTCATTTGCTCCAAATAAGGCAAAAACTTCGGATGATTTTTAAAATTACTATATTTTTGGTAACCAATAGTTGCCAATTCATCGATTAAACTTTTATCCGAAGTCGATAAATTATTTTCATCTTTATTAAAAATTTGATTGGTAACGCCAGCACTTAAAAGATTTTCCAAATTGTGTCGGCACGAATCCAATGTTCCAAAATTAGAACTAATCGTTTGCCCTTGAACCGTTAACTGAATTTCTTGATTTTCAATGGTTGAACCTAGTGAAGCGTAAAATTTATGTGTTTTTCCACCACCACGAGCTGGCGGTCCGCCGCGACCATCAAAGAAAATTACTTTTATTCCATATTTTTTTGAAATTTCGGTAATGGTTTCTTTGGCTTTAAAAATACTCCAATTTGCCATCAAATATCCGCCATCTTTTGTTCCATCCGAAAAACCTAACATCACGGTTTGTTTGTCTTTTCGTTGTTTTAAATGACTTCGATAGCTTTTATTGGTGTATAATTGTTCCAAAACCAAGTGTGCTTTTTGTAAATCATCTACCGATTCAAAAAGCGGTACAATATCAACTGAAGGATTTTGCCAACCTGACAGTTTAAACATCGCAAAGGTTTCCATTACGTTCAAAGCACTTTCATTATTACTGATTATGTAACGATTTGCACCAAGCTCGCCATTTTTTTCCTGAATGGTTTTAATTGCTCGAATAGATTCTAAAGTAGAAATTGTTAATTCATCCTGAAAAATAGTTGGTTGCAAATCACAATTTATTTTTTCTAAAACCAAAAACTTTTCGTTTTCATTCAATTCAGAATAATTATTCGGAAAATCACTTTTAGTATTGGTAACAAAATGATTTACAATATTTTTAAAAACTTTGTTGTGAATTTTACTATTTTGGCGAATATCAAGCGATGCAAAATGAAATCCGAAATTATTCACTTTTTGTATCAGCGAATTCACTTTGTCAAGATACAACGATTGATGATGATTAATGATAATTTCACGGATTTTGAACAACTGATTTTTAAGCTCATCAATCGTGATAAAAATTTCGCCTTGAGAATAAAAAACGGAGCGATACAACTTATTTTCCAGTTCAAAAACCAAAGTATCAACACCATTAAATGTCAATTTTCTTCTTAAACTTCTGATTTCAAAATAGTAACATTTCAAAATAGAAGTTCGAAGTCTTTCGGCAACTTTTAATGTAATTTCAGTTGTCACAAACGGATTTCCATCTCTATCACCGCCAGGCCAAAATCCTAGACTAATGATTGAATTGTCTATAATTTTATTGTCGTAAATATTTTTTTGTAAATATTGCATCATTTCGCCAACGGTTTTATAAAACACGTTTTCGAGATACCAAATCAGGCTGACAGCTTCATCAAAAGGCGTTGGCTTTTCTTTTTTGATGAAAGGTGTTTTTCCTAATTGAGCTAAAAGTTGTTTTATTTTAATCAAATCGTTTTGACGAACAGCTTCGGTTAAATCGGTTATAATTCCAAGAACTGAACCTGGATAAAATTGTGTTGGATGAGCTGTTAAAACGGTTCGAACTTTAAAATCTTCTAGGAATGAAATTAGTTCTTCGCGTTTATTTTTGGCTTCGGTTTTTTCTTTTACATCTCGAAGCGAACCTCGACCTTCCATATTATTCACCACAGGAAAAGCGGCATCTTCAATTGCATCAAAAAGTACAATTTGTCGTTCTACATATTGTATAAAACGAAACATGAGATTGATTTTTTCTTCTTCGGAAGCATTGTCCAAATATTTTTCGGCAAAAAAATCTACTATTTGCTTTGGTGTCCAATTATTCTTGAAACCGTTATCGCAAACTTCTGCAAACAACGGTAGCAAAACTCCTGTATTATCAATGGCATCAAAAGGCAACGTGATAAAAACACTATTATAAATGTGGTATTTAGACAATACATTTTGATTGAAACGCTCGATTTTTGGTAAGGTATACATGGAAAATAATTTTGGCTTAAATTACTAAAAAAATCAATGCTTTAAATAATGGAGCAAAAAAAACTCCCAAACTTTCGTTTAGGAGTTCACTTATTTAGTTATACATTTTTTTTCTCAGTTCTTGAACTTTATCATCTTCAAGATATTCGTCAAATGTCATGTATCGGTCGATAACGCCATTTGGAGTGATTTCTAAAACTCTGTTGGCAACGGTTTGTGCAAATTCGTGGTCGTGAGTAGTAAACAAAACCGAACCTTTAAAGTTTTTCAACGTATTGTTGAAAGCCGTAATGGATTCCAAATCTAAGTGATTGGTTGGTTCATCAAGCATTAAAACATTGGCACGCATCATCATCATTCGAGATAACATACAACGTACTTTTTCTCCACCAGAAAGAACGGTACATTTTTTCAAAGCTTCTTCTCCTGAGAAAATCATTTTTCCTAAAAATCCACGAATATAAACTTCATCGCGTTCTTCTTCAGTTTTTGCCCATTGACGTAACCAATCTACCAAATTCAAGCTTCCGTCTTGAAAAAATTCGTGATTTTCATTTGGCAAATACGATTGAGTAGTAGTGATTCCCCAATCAAAAGTTCCTTCATCGGCTTTGATTTTTCCATTTAAAATTTCATAGAAAGCAGTTGTTGCACGAGAGTCTTTGGAAAAAACGACAACTTTATCGCCTTTTGCCATATTCAAATCTACATTTTTAAACAATACTTCACCATCAACTGATGCTGCTAGGTTTTGAACATGAAGAATTTGATCTCCAGCTTCTCTTTCTACATCAAAAATAATGGCTGGATATCTTCTACTTGACGGTTTAATTTCGTCAAGATTTAATTTTTCAATCATTTTTTTACGAGAAGTAGCTTGCTTTGATTTTGCCACATTCGCACTAAAACGACGAATAAACTCTTCCAATTCTGCTTTTTTCTCTTCGGCTTTCTTATTTTGTTGTGCTTTTTGACGAGCTGCTAGCTGACTAGATTCGTACCAAAAAGTATAGTTTCCAGAATAATGATTTATTTTTCCAAAATCAATATCAGAAATATGAGTACAAACCGAGTCTAAAAAGTGTCTGTCGTGAGAAACTACAATTACTGTGTTTTCATAATTTGCTAAGAAATTTTCTAACCAAGTGATGGTTTCAAAATCCAAATCATTCGTTGGCTCATCCATTACCAAAACATCCGGATTTCCAAAAAGTGCTTGAGCCAAAAGTACACGAACTTTCATTTTTCCTTCCATTTCACTCATTGAAGTGTAATGAAAATCGGGAGAAATTCCAAGGTTTGATAACATTGCGCCAGCTTCTGATTCAGCATTCCAACCGTTCATTTCTTCAAACTGAACTTGCAACTCACCTATTCTATCGGCATTTTTATCATCATAATCGGCATACAAAGCATCCATTTCAGTTTTTACGGCATACAGGACTTTGTTCCCCATCATTACTGTTTCCAAAACGGTATGCTCGTCAAACATGTTGTGATTTTGATTTAAAACCGACATACGTTTACCTGGTTCAAGAATAACTCGTCCCGAAGTTGGATCAATATCACCAGCAAGAATTTTAAGAAATGTAGATTTACCAGCACCATTTGCACCAATAACTCCATAACAATTGCCTTGCGTAAAGGTTGTATTTACTTCGTCGAATAAAATTCTTTTGCCGAATTGTACCGATAAATTAGAAACTGTAAGCATGAAATATATTTTATTAAATTTTGTGCAAAAGTACACATTAGTGATTAGTTTTTAGTGATTAGTGATTAGTTTTTTTAGGTTAATTTGTGACTTAAGCTGTATAACTTTAACTAATGCTTAACAGTAAAATCCATTTGGTCTAGATATTTTTGTTTACTTGAATCTATTGGAATGAAAATCAATTTTCTAAAAAAATATTTGTGTTTTACCACTATACTAGCGAGTTTAATTTCTTGTAACAGTAACAAAGAAGCTGAATTCGTTGCTTATTTTGGTGGTGAAATCATTAATCCAAATAATCCTTATGTGCTTTTTTGTAAAGACAACGAAGTGATTGATTCTATTAAATTGGATAATAATAATCGTTTCTTTATAAAATTTGATTCGTTAGCTCCAGGATTATACAGCTTTAAACATGAACCTGAATATCAATATGTTTTTTTTGATAAAAACGATAGCATTATGGTTCGTGTAAATTCAAGAGATTTTGACAACTCAATTGCGTTTTGTGGTCGTGGTGATTTAAAAAATAACTTCTTGATTGATTTATTTTTGAAAAATGAAAAAGATCGTAACAATATGTTTGACGTTTTTGGCTATGATTTGAATACGTTTACGCAAACAATTGATGCTTCAAATAAAAAAATTCAAACTTTTTACACCAATAAAAAAAATGAAATCAAATGGAGCGATGAATTTGATGTTATTGCTAAAGCTGCAGTTGATTTTAATTATTATTCAAAAAAAGAATTGTATCCAATGATCCACAAAATCAGAACAGGAAATGATGTTTATGAAACCATTCCAACTGATTTCTATAGTTTTAGAAAAAATATCGATTTCAATTCTGAAACGCTTTCAAGTTATTCTCCTTTTGTAATGTATTTATCGCACATGCTTAACAACATGGGCGGAATAAATTATCATAATCATTTTACCGAAGCAGATTTGGCATTAAAAACCAATATTAACAAACTGAACATTGCCGATACATTAATCAAGAATGAAAAACTAAAAAATGTTATTTTGAATAATATTGCTTTCACTTATTTGCTGGAAGATCAGAATATGGTTTATAATCAAGAATTTTTGAAAACTTATCATAAATTTTCTACCGATAAAAGCCATAAAAACGAGATCAGTAAAATTGGTAATGCGATTCAATCGCTAAAAGTTGGCAACACATTACCTGAAGTAGAATTAGTCGATAATACCGGTAAAATTGTTTCTTCAAATACTATAATCAACAAAAATACCGTAATTTTCTTTTGGACTTCCAGAGCAAAATCTCACCTTGAAGCAGTTCACAAAAAAATTGTTATCCTAAAAAAACAATATACCGATTATCATTTCATTGGAATTAATTTGAATGATTCTCAAGAACAATGGAAAAAAATTCTTTCCACATATCGTTTTAATAATGTTACTGAATTGCACGCGCCAAATTTTGAAGACATCAAATACAAATGGGCTATTAATAAAATTCACCGAACTATTATTTTAGATAAAAATGGTAAAATAAAAAATGCATTTACCAATATATTTGATTCACAATTTGAAGAAAATTTATAATAAAATCATCTTACTTTTATAAATAATAAAAACGGCTTTCAAAAATTGAAAGCCGTTTTTATTTTAAAATATCTTATTTTGAATTATTGATTTCCTTTAGCGTAATCAGCCAAAAACTGAGCTAATCCAATATCAGTTAATGGATGTTTTAATAATCCAAGAATTGATGATAATGGTCCAGTCATAACGTCAGCACCAATTTTAGCACAATTTACAACATGCATTGTGTGACGAACTGAAGCGGCAAGAATTTGAGTTTCATATCCATAATTGTCATAAATCTGACGAATTTCTTCAATCAAAGCCAAACCATCCGTTGAAATATCATCCAAACGACCAATGAACGGTGAAACAAAAGTTGCTCCAGCTTTTGCAGCTAATATTGCTTGACCAGCAGAAAACACCAAAGTAACGTTGGTTTTAATTCCTTTATCAGAGAAATATTTACATGCTTTTACACCTTCTTTTGTCATTGGTAATTTTACCACAATTTGCTCGTGTAATTCGGCTAATTCTTCACCTTCTTTAATCATTCCGTCATAATCGGTAGCGATAACCTCAGCGCTAACTTCGCCATCAACAATGTTACAGATGTCAACATAATGTTTTAAAATGTTATTTTTTCCGGTAATTCCTTCTTTAGCCATCAACGAAGGATTTGTTGTTACGCCATCCAATACACCAAGTGATTGTGCTTCTTTAATGTCGTTCAAATTGGCTGTGTCAATAAAAAATTTCATAGTTGTATTTGTATAAAAGTTGTGTTTACGTTTTTAACGGTGCAAAATTACGAAATCCATTTCAAAAGTCAATTACAATGTCAAAATTCAATTTCAATCTCAAAAATCAACTTTAATTACAAAAATCAATATTTGTGTTTTCAATTTTTAAATTTGAAGTTGATTTTTGATATTGTTATAACTTGTAATGGTTCATCAGCATTTTTTCATAAATTCTATCGGGTAAAACACGCTTTAGAACAATGGAAAACTTTTGCATAAAAGCACCAACTTTATAATGCAGTTTTGGATTTTTATCATTGATAATTTGATAAATTGCCATCGCCATTTCATCTGGATTACTTCCGCTGTCAACGTGTTCGTTCATTTGTTGTAGCGTATTTCCATAAGGTTTTTCATAAGCCGAACCTTGAATAACTGGTGCATGATAACGTCCAGAAGCAATATTGGTTGCAAAATCGCCTGGCGCAACATTAACTATGTTTACACCAAAGTTTTTCACTTCCATACTAATGGCTTCGGTGATGATTTCGAGTGCGCCTTTTGATGCCGAATAAACGCCGCGATAAGGCAAACCCATATAACCCGCAATGGAAGTAATATTGATTATCAAACCTGAATTTTGCTCACGCATTTGTGGCAAAACCGCTTTGATAACTTCTATTGGCCCAAAGAAATTGGTTTCAAAATTATTTTTGATTTCTTCTGATGAAATTTCTTCAATTGGTCCAGTAATTCCAACTCCAGCATTGTTTATCACTACATCAATTCGCTTTGAAATTGAAGTTACTTTTTCTACCGCATTAACGATACTTTCTGTATTTCGAACATCTAATGCTATCAATGGAAATAACGAATTGGTTATTTTTTCAGGATTTCTACTCGTTCCATAAACTGTAAAACCTTTGTGAAACAAAAATTCCCCAATAGCTTTTCCTATTCCTGATGAACCGCCTGTAATTAAAACTACTTTACTCATAAAAATTGTGTCATATCTTGTGCAAATTGGAACGAATATCCATTATTATCAAAAATGGCAAACTCTCTCATTCCCCATTCAAAAGTTTCAATCTCACTACAAACTTCGGCTTTATCTTTAATCGAATACCAAAGTTCGTCTATATTATCAACCATGATATAAAATGTTCCCGAAAAACCTGGTTGTCCAAACGGTTCGTTACCTTCTGGAGTTGCTACTACAATTTCGCATTCATCTCTAAACAAATGTATCCATGGGTTGTTTTTATTAGTTTCATCAAAGGAAAAACCTAAGATATTACAATAGAATTCAACAGTTTTGTCGAATTCATTTGTCCAAATTATAGGCAGAATGGGTTGAAATTTCATAGAAAAAAATTTGTGCGTAAAGATAACTTAGTAACCGAAACGAAAGTAGTAAAAACAAAAAAATCTTCCTTTATTTGGAAGACTTCGTTTTTTAAAAAAAATGGCAAGCGACCTACATCGCACCGCTCAACCACATACCTTTGCTATGTTCCCATCCTGGAGGATTTTGCAGGAGCTGGTCGTGTAGGACTTGCCGTTGCAAATATACAATCTTTTTATTTTTTTGCAAGAATTTAAGAGCTTTATAAATATATTTGTGTGGATTAAATTATTTGACAAAAAATGAAAAAACATAACCTACTAATAACCATTTTATTAGGATTAACATTAGCCAATTGTGGCGACGACCGAAAAACAATAGAAGGCTATTTTAGCTTCAACGAAACCTCTTTTAAGCCAAAATATACCCAAAACGACAAGGTTGATTTGGAAATTTTAAATACCAAAGAAAAATCAATTGATAGTATTATTTTTTATGCTAATGACGAAAAAGTATTATCAGTAAAAGGAAATACAAAATCACAATTGGATTTAAGTAGAAAAAAATTAGGTTATCAACATTTGAAAGCTTTGATTTATTTTGAAGGCGATACTGTTTCTACCAAATCTCGTATTGAATTGGTTGCTGCAAATGCTCCAAAACTATTAAAATATGAAATTGTAAATACCTTTCCACATGACGTAGGCGCGTTTACACAAGGATATGAATTCTACAAAGACACTTTGATTGAAAGTACTGGTCGAGAAGGAACTTCTTATGTGGCAAAAACCGATTTTAAAACGGGAAAAGTTTATAAAAAAGTAGATTTAGACCAACGTTATTTTGGCGAAGGAATTACGGTTCTTAATGACAAAATTTATCAGTTGACTTGGCAAAATGTTGAAGGTTTTGTCTATGATGCAAAAACGATGAAAAAAATAAAATCGTTTCAATATGATAAAAAAATTGAAGGTTGGGGTTTGACCAATGATGGAAAATACCTTTATCAATCGGATGGAACAGAGAAAATATGGAAAATGGATCCAGAAACCTTGAAACTAATTGACTACGTTAACGTTTATACGAATGACAGTAAAATAAAAAGTGTAAACGAAATTGAGTGGATTAACGGAAAAATCTACGGTAATATTTGGCAAAGAGATGCAATTGCTGTAATTAATCCATCAAATGGTGCTGTGGAAGCTGTTTTAGATTTATCAGCTTTACGTGCAAAAACATCCGCTACAATTGATGATGTTCTGAACGGAATTGCCTATAATCCAAAAACAAAAACCATTTTTGTGACCGGAAAAAATTGGGATAAAGCATTTGAAATTAAGGTGAGTGAATAATTTTGCATTCTTTTATTTAGAATACAGATGATACTTATTTAACTTATTGTCATAGAATTATATAAAAAAGTCCCGAATTTTGATGGTAAAATTCGGGACTTTTTATTCTTTATTATTATTTCTTTTTCTTCATCTCAACAAATTCTTGTTTTGCTACATCATACGTCCAATTGTTTTGTTGTGTTTTGCCCTTTTGAGCAACTGAGCCATCAGGATTTAGAATGAATTCAAAACCTTCTCTTCTCACCTTTTCCTGTGTTTCAGAAGCTGTTTTATTTCGATCTAAGAAAACTTTTTCAACAATATTCGTCGTTTTTTGATAGTTTGAAAACACTTGTTTTTTATTAGGAATTTCATAAATCACCGAATAAATCGTCGTAATGTCTTCTGTTTTTATATCGGTTTTTGTATTACTTTTTTCTGTCCATTGCAATAAATATAATTTTGTTCCGCTTGAAGTAAAACTTGATAATTTTATATCTGAAGGTTTTACATCGCCAACCAATTCTTTTACGGTGATGGCGTCAGGTGCTTTTCCTTTTTCGGCAATGGTTAATTGAAATGCATTTCCTTTGATTTCGGCAGTCAAATTATCCACTTTAGCTGTAGAAGATGTAGTAGCGGTTTTGGTTGATTTTACAGGTGTTTTTTTATTTTGTGCAAAACCTGTAGTTGTTGATAATGCAATAGCTAAAAGAATTAGTAGTCGTTTCATAAATGGTTTTTATTTTAATAGATTGCCAATATACAAAATTATCTTTTCGACTATTGTTAAAATAAAAAAACCGAGCTATTGCTAACTCGGTTTTAAAATTAATCAATTTAAAAAACTAATTAGGTTGTGATTTGACAGCTAAATTGTATATAACCAAACCAAAACCTATCTTGTTTATTGCATCAGCAATATTATAAGCTACATCAACACTACCTGAACCTAATAGACTTGTGTACCAACCATCAGTTCCTAGCATGTAACCTAATGGATAAATTGCCCATCCAACTAATACGAACCAACATAAAATCTTGTGCGCCGCTAAAACGTTTCCACCAGCTGACTTTGCCAACTTCGAAGCTGCTCCAAGCCAAATGTCGTAAACAATAATAAAGTAAGCGACACCAGAAATAAAACCCCATAATGCTGCGCTTTCAGGAAATACAGCTTCTCCTAAATATCCTGTTACTAACATTACTACTGATAAGAAAATCATTCTCCAAAGTAGATTTGTTTTTGCACCAGCAACTTTTAAGATTAAATAAAATTCCAAACACATTAATGGAACTGTTAAAATCCAATCCACATACCTGAAAAATGTTGGTGATTCCTGAAATGCTGCCCAATAATCTCTCATGTAATAATAATGAACAGCAGCAATGAAAGTAATCAAACCTGAAACAAGAACAGACGTTCGCCATTTCCTATCAAATTGGTTTAACGATAAAAAGAAAAAAGCGGATGCAGCCATCATAGCCATACATCCGACAAAAAAAGTAAATCCTACATAATCAGTAGGCAACAATTTTGAAATTGTTGATTGAATTAGCAATAAATTTGTCATGGTAAAAATTTTTAAAAGTTAATTTGTTTAATTAATACTTCATAAAGTTAAACAAAAAATCATTTTGTTTAATTATATTTGAAATTATTTAAACAAAACAAAAGTTAAAATAAAGTGAAAAATCATTCGATATCAATATTAACAAGCTTTCTTGGACTTTGGTTAACTTCTTTTTTACAAGAAGAAAATCAAATTATAGTAGGAATTATACTTATTTTAACTTTCGGGATTATGCATGGCGCAAACGATATTGCCATTATAAATAAAATAAATACTGACAATAAAACATTAAATAGTTCAAAAATGATATTCAATTATGTTTTGACTGTAATAATTTCTGCTGTATTATTTTTTTACATTCCATTATTCACTTTGATTTTATTTATTACAGCAAGTGGATATCATTTCGGCGAGCAACATTGGAGTAGTATAATTTCAAATGAGACTTCAAAAATCAAAAGTGCTTTTCAATTATCTTATGGTTTATTTATTTTGTTACTGCTGTTTTATTTCAACAGTGCAGAAGTAATTATCATAGTAGAATCAATAGCATTACATAAATTAAATTCTAATGTAATAGAGTATGCATTTTATGTTTTACTAGTTTTATTAGCATTAAATTGGATTTATTTGTACACAAATGATAAAATCTTCAAATCGAATGCTATAGCTGAACTTCTTTATTTGATTGTTCTTTCAATTCTCTTCAAAGTATCAAGTTTAATTTGGGGTTTTGCAATATATTTTATCGTTTGGCATAGTGTACCATCATTAGTAGATCAAATAAAATTTCTTTATGGCGGATTTACAATAAAAAAACTACTTCAATACATAAAAACAGCTCTTTTATATTGGATAATTTCGCTCGTTAGTTTGGCAATATTTTACTCATTGTTTCATTCCACAAAACTTTTTGAGGCACTTTTATTTTCATTTTTAGCAGCAGTAACTTTTCCTCATACAATTGTCATTTTGAATATGTTTAAAATAAAAAAAGCCGAGTAACTAATTACTCGGCTTTTCGATATGATACTGAGAGTATTACTTCACTTCTTCAAACTCTACGTCTTGCGTATTATCGCCTTGAGCATCAGTTTGTGGTTGTGCTTCTTGTGGTTGACCTTGTTCGCCTTGAGCGTACATTGATTCTGTAGCAACTTTCCAAGCGGCATTAACGTTATCAAGACCTTTTTGAATTGCTTCTAAATCTTGATTTTGGTGTGCCATTCTTAATTCAGTTAAAGCTGCTTCAATTCCCACTTTATGATCATCAGATAATTTATCTCCTAATTCTTTTAACTGACTTTCTGTTTGGAAAATCATACTGTCAGCTTCGTTTAATTTATCTGCTTTTTCTTTAGCTAATCTGTCGCTTTCAGCATTCATTTCGGCATCTTTCTTCATTCTTTCGATTTCTTCTGCTGTTAAACCAGATGAAGCTTCGATACGAATATCGTGAGATTTTCCTGTTCCTTTATCAGTTGCAGAAACTTTGATGATACCATTAGCATCAATATCAAAAGTAACTTCAATTTGAGGAACACCTCTTGGTGCTGGTGGAATTCCATCTAAGTGGAAACGACCGATTGTTTTATTGTCTGCAGCCATTGTTCTTTCACCTTGAATAACGTGGATTTCCACACTTGGTTGATTGTCAGTAGCTGTAGAGAATACTTGCGATTTTTTAGTTGGAATAGTTGTATTTGACTCAATTAATTTTGTCATCACATTACCCATTGTTTCAATTCCTAATGATAAAGGTGTAACGTCTAATAACAATACATCTTTTACATCACCAGTTAAAACTCCACCTTGAATTGCAGCTCCAATTGCCACTACTTCATCAGGATTTACTCCTTTTGATGGTTTTTTACCAAAGAATTTTTCAACTTGTTCTTGGATAACTGGAATTCTTGTAGAACCTCCAACCAAGATTACCTCGTCGATATCTGAAACAGATAAACCTGCATCTTTCAAAGCTTTAGCAACTGGATCCATAGAACGTTTTACTAAAGTTTCAGCTAATTGCTCAAATTTAGCACGAGTTAATGTTTTAACTAAGTGTTTTGGACCTGTAGCTGTAGCAGTAACGTATGGTAAGTTGATTTCTGTTTGCGTTGAAGATGACAATTCAATTTTAGCTTTTTCAGCAGCTTCTTTCAAACGTTGTAATGCCATTGGATCTTTTCTCAAATCAATTCCTTCTTCAGAATTAAATTCGTTAGCCATCCAATCGATAATTACTTGGTCAAAATCATCTCCACCTAAGTGAGTATCTCCATTTGTAGACAATACTTCAAAAACTCCGTCTCCTAATTCAAGAACAGAAATATCAAAAGTTCCACCACCTAAATCGTAAACTGCAATTTTTTGGTCAATTCCTTTTTTGTCTAATCCATAAGCTAATGCCGCAGCGGTTGGCTCATTGATAATTCTCATTACTTTAAGACCAGCAATTTCTCCAGCTTCTTTTGTAGCTTGACGTTGCGCATCGTTAAAGTAAGCAGGAACAGTAATAACTGCTTCAGTAACTGTTTGACCTAAATAGTCTTCTGCAGTTTTTTTCATTTTTTGAAGTGTCATTGCTGACAATTCTTGTGGCGTATAAAGTCTTCCGTCGATATCAACACGTGGTGTATCATTATCTCCTTTTACTACTTTATAAGCAACAGTCGATGCTTCCTTAGCACTTTCTGAGTATTTATTACCCATAAAACGTTTGATAGACGCTATGGTCTTAGTAGGATTTGTTACAGCTTGTCTTTTTGCTGGATCACCTACTTTAATTTCGCCACCTTCTACAAATGCAATTACAGACGGTGTTGTTCTCTTTCCTTCTGCATTAGCAATTACAACTGGTTCTCCACCTTCCATAACTGACACACAAGAATTCGTTGTACCTAAATCGATACCAATAATTTTTCCCATTGTTATATTTAATTAATCTTAGAAAATTCTTTTTTAAACTCAAAATGTCAAAAGGCAATGATTGTGCCAATATCAAAATGCTAAAAAGATGTCAGTTTTTGACAAATTAAATATGACAAGATGGCATTGAAATATTTGATTTTAGATATCAGACTTATATCTAACTTATTACTTTTCTTTTAAAAAGTATTTTTTCGTTAAAAATAACAATCGAAATCAGAATTAAAACATAAGAAACAATATGTGCCGAAGTGATTTTTTCATGAAAATAAAATACTCCTAAAAAGAAGTTAATCAACGGATTGGTATACATTAAAATTCCAACTGTTGACGAATTCATTCCTTTTAAAGCATATAAATTCAAGAACAACGGAATGATGGTAAACAAAACCACAATTACAATCATTAAAATGTAAAATAATGATGCGCTTGGAGTTGTTCCGCTGTAGATTGGGAAAAATGGTGCTAAAACAATCGACGCAATCACCATTTGAATAGAAAGCACTATGAATTTATCAAACAAATTATTTTTACGCTGACTGATTAAATACAAAGCAAATGTTGTTGCAATAATCAAGCTATAAACCAATCCCGTTAAATCTCCATAAGACAAAATCGCACAACTGATAATACATAAAACTACCGAAAGCCATTGCCAAAAACTGAGTTTTTCTTTAAGTATGAAAAAAGCCAAAATTGTAGTTACAATTGGGCAAATTAAATAGGCAAACGAAGCTGAATTTAAACTCACGTGATTGACAGCAAACATAAATAAATACCAATTCATTACTAATAAAAATCCTCCGAGAATGGTCAATGATAAAAATCGAGTTTTCTCTTTTTTACTAAGTGATTTGAAAATAGTGAGATTTGTTTTTAGAATATCAAAGCGAATGGAAACATTGATAACCAAAAGTAAAGCCGTTGCCAAAAAAACTCTATAGAATAAAATATCCAACGATGGATAATCGTGTAAAGGTTTCAACGCCAAACTGAAAAATCCCCAAATGATGAAAGCCGAAAAAGCCGAGAGATAATATTTATTGATTTGCACAGAGTAATTTTTGATGCAAATGTAAAGAATAGAAATTATGTGTTTAGATAAATATTTGCAAAAAAAAATCCCAACTGTTACGTTGGGATTGTATCTTTAATCATTCATCGAAATTAGAAACTCGTCGTTGTTTCTTGTTTTCTTAATTTTATCATTTATAGTATCCATTGCTTCTACTGGGTTCATATCAGCTAAGAATTTGCGTAAAATCCACATTCTTTGAAGTGTTTTTTCATCAAGAAGTAAATCATCACGACGTGTACTTGAAGACGTTAAATCGATAGCAGGGAAAATTCTTCTGTTAGCAATTTTTCTATCCAATTGCAACTCCATGTTTCCTGTTCCTTTAAATTCTTCGAAAATTACTTCGTCCATTTTAGAACCTGTTTCGGTTAAAGCTGTTGCTATGATGCTCAACGAACCACCATTTTCTACGTTACGAGCAGCACCGAAAAATCGTTTTGGTTTTTGCAATGCATTGGCATCAACTCCACCCGAAAGTACTTTTCCAGAAGCTGGTTGAACCGTATTGTAAGCTCTTGCTAAACGAGTAATGGAATCCAAAAGAATAACTACATCATGTCCGCATTCTACTAATCTTTTTGCTTTTTCTAAAACGATATTAGCTATTTTTACATGTTCCATTGGTTCACGGTCAAAGGTTGAAGCAATTACTTCACCACGAACGCTGCGTTGCATATCAGTAACTTCTTCTGGTCGTTCGTCAATCAGTAAAACAATTAGATAAACCTCTGGATGATTTGCAGCAATGGCATTTGCGATGTCTTTTAACAACATGGTTTTACCCGTTTTTGGCTGCGCAACAATCATTCCTCTTTGACCTTTTCCTATTGGCGAAAACAAATCCATTACACGTGTAGAAACGCTGGCTTGTTTATCGGCAATATTGAATTTTTCTTTTGGGAAAATTGGTGTCAAATGTTCAAATGAAACTCTATCGCGAACCACTTGTGGATCATGACCATTGATTTTCAAAACTCTAACCAACGGAAAGAATTTTTCTCCTTCTTTTGGTGGACGAACAACACCTTTAACTGTATCACCTGTTTTTAATCCAAACAAACGAATTTGCGAGGTTGACAAATAAATATCATCTGGTGAAGCCAAATAGTTGTAATCCGACGAACGAAGGAAACCATAACCATCGGGCATCATTTCAAGAACACCTTCACTTTCTATAATTCCGTCAAATTCATAATCTGAATCTCGGAAATTGCTTTGCTTTTTTCCTTTATAGTTTGGATTGTTATTATTTGCATTCTGGTTAGCGTTTCCGTTACCGTTTTGGTGTTTTAGCTTTGGTTCGCGGCTATTTTCAGAATTTTGATTGGTTTTTGGTTCAGAAACGGTTGTTTCTTCGGTAGAATTTGAAGTTGTTGCCGTTTCTTCAGTTGCAACGTCTTGTTTGATTGGTTCAGGATTGTTTTTATTCTTTTTTTCGAATGGTTTCTTGAACTTTTGATTTTTATTTTGAACCGGTTGTTTTTCTTCCGTTGCTTCAAGTTTAATTGGTTCAGGATTTTCGGCAGCAAATAAATCGTTTTGATTGTTATCCTTTTCTTTTGCTGGAATAATTCTTGCTCGCTTGGTTTTGTTTTCGGCTGTTGTTTCAGTAGAAACCTTAGGTATTTCTTTTTTTTCTACTTCAGCAGATTTATTTTGATGCTCTAAAATTTGGGTTATGAGTGTATCTTTTTTAGCACCAGCAACTTTTATGGTTTTTGCTAATTTAGCAA
This sequence comes from Flavobacterium macrobrachii, assembly GCF_014486675.1. Lineage (GTDB taxonomy): Bacteria > Bacteroidota > Bacteroidia > Flavobacteriales > Flavobacteriaceae > Flavobacterium > Flavobacterium macrobrachii. The sequence goes on along the minus strand of NZ_JACTAC010000009.1, from coordinate 30,810 downwards.
TTTCTTGAAGCTCAACAAGCTTCATTTCTTTTAATGCAGAAATATCAAACATGTATAATAAATGTGACTTTAAATTTGGGTTGACAAATTAAAAAATGTGTGGAAAAATTTTTAATTGAAATAGTCCGAAGGATGAAGTACTTACGGATTTGTTATGCAATAATACAAATAATTTTTTATCATACAATAGCATTTTAAAAAAAGAAACTATATTTTTGTGCATCAAATTTTGAAAATGTTTAGACCGCAGACTTATTATTTAATAGTATCACTGATAATTTCAGGAATAGTGCCGTTTTTTGCTCCGTTATGGAAAGATGCTTCGGGTACTTCTTTTTATTTTATGATGGATATTGTTTATGTAGCTTTATTTGGTTTGAGCGCAACTTTGTCGCTATTAAGCATTTTATCACACGCAAAAAGACAACAACAATTTGTCATGGGCAGATTGAATATGATATTGAATTTAATTTTATTAGGATTATTTGTGTATCGAACACTAAATGCATCTGGAGAAACAGCTATTTCTGAGAAAGGTGTTGGGATGTTCTTACCTATTATTTCTATCGTATTTTTGGTTTTGGCCAACAAAGCCATCAAAAAGGACGAAGATCTCGTAAAATCTGTGGATCGATTACGATAAACCTATAAACTTAGTTTTTTAGTGCTGCGAAAAACCCAAACGTAATGTTTGGGTTTTTTTTACTTCTTCCCTATTTCAATAATCTCTAAATTCTGGATTTTATCGCCATCAATTTCAAACCGTAGCATCGTTCTAACTTGGTGAAAACCATAAATGCCACAAGCACCGGGATTCATGTGAAGTAAATTCAAGGTTTTATCAAACTGTACTTTTAAAATATGTGAATGTCCACAGATAAAAAGTTTTGGCGGATTTTGCTGAATTTCAGCACGAATGGCTTGATTATATTTTCCAGGATAACCGCCAATATGTGTAATCCAAACATCAACTCCTTCACAAAAAAAACGATTGTTCAACGGGAATTCCATTCGGGCTTTGTCATCATCAATATTGCCATAAACAGCACGAAGTGGTTTTAGTTTTTTTATGGCATCGGTTACTGCCAAATCTCCAATATCTCCAGCATGCCAAACCTCATCGGCTTGGTTTACATATTTTAAAATGGTATCGTCAATATGACTGTGCGTATCGGAAAGTAAGAGGATTTTTGTCAAAACAGCAATTTTAAAACAAAGATATTTATTATCTGCATAAAAAAATCCGCCATTCAGCGGATTTTAAATTATTGTTTTAGTATTTCTAACAATGCATCTTTAATATGCAATAATTTAGCTTTCTTTTCATGTGCAAAATCATCTGAAGTTGTTTCAATTCCTGAATTAATTCGATGAATTTGATGCTCTAACTCGTGGTATTCATCAAATAATTTTCTAAAATGCACATCAGAAACTTTCAGTTCGTGAATTCGCTTCTGATATTCTGGGAATTCGTGTAATAAATCGTGTCTTTCCATATTCTTTGTTTCAATTAATTTTTTAATGACAATTTGGGTTAGCTTGAACAAACAAACTTTGTTCTGCTGGAGAAATAAAAGGTATTCCAAGTGACAAACCTCTTAGAATAAACAGTATTCCAATCCCAATAGTTATGATAGGAATTATTTTTTGCAATTTACTTCGTAACGGAACACTCATAAATCCCGAAGCATAAACCACAATGCTCATCAACGGAATGGTTCCAATGCCGTAAAGCAACATATAAGCAACGCCTAAAACTTCATTTTGCATAGCTATCGCTCCAAACAAAGCTGCATATACTAGTCCACAAGGCAATAATCCGTTTAGAAATCCTATTGAAAATAAGGCATCGAATGTTTTTCGTTTGAACTGATTTCCTAAACTACTTTTGATTGACGAAATAACTTTGTAAATTGGTTTTGAGAAATTATATCGGGCAAAAACTTTTTCGGGAACAATGGCAATAATAATCATCAAAACACCAACTGCTATCGAAATATTTTGCTGAAATCCGGCAATGAAAAGGCCTTTTCCTAACAATCCGAAAGCTAACCCGAGCAAAGCATAAGCCGTTAATCTTCCTAAATGATACGTTAAAATTTGTAGTGCTTTTTTGGTTGGATTTTTATGGTCAACAGGAATCATCATTGCTATTGGTCCACACATTCCAATACAATGCAAACTACTGATTAATCCAAAAAACAATGCAGAAAAAAGCATACTCAACTTTATAAATTAACCGTTTCTTTGTTTAAATAATCAACGCCTTCATAACTCCAATCTACAGAAATGTCCCAACGACCGTCAGCCAAATTATTTTTAGGTATGAGCAAATAAGGACTAGCCAACGAAATTGGAATTTCGAAATCTAGTTTCTGACTTGACGGTCTGTATAAGGACACTTTTCCTTGAATTTTTGTAAAATCATATCCTTTTGGAAATGCAATTTTTATGTTTGTTGCTTCATTGGATACGCTAATTCCTTCGGTAAGATTTTGAGCATTTTGCGCTTTTTTCATCTCTTTTTCAAAGGTTAGTTCTTTTTGATAATATTTTTCAACTACCAATTCATTATCATATTTGTCATTGGATTGCACTTTAAAAACGAAGTACAAAATAAAGCTCATGAACAATACAAAAGCAATGACAATTCCGGTTCCCCAATTTATTTTCATAATTTTATTATTTAGTCAAAACTTCTCGGACCAGTAAAATTAGTCGTAGTTGTTTCTATTAATTTATCGTTGTTGTAAACCTCAATTTTAAGCACTGTTTTTTCGCCGTCAAGTTCGTTCTCAGGTAATTTTACAAATAATGCGCCTTGAGTAATTCCTTGTTTTGGCACTTTCGTAAATGGATTTCCTACTAGAACTATTTCGCCTTTCGGTTCAACTAATTTGAAAGTTACGCTTTTAAATTCTGCGGTTGTTTTATTGATAATTTTATAATTGTATAAATTCACAATTTTGTTTCCTTCGTGTTGAAATAATTGTCCTGGCGCATGTAAAACCGTAGCTTCCACATCGTTTCTTAAAAATAACATTCCGATGAAAACTCCAATTAAAATGGCTAAAACCGCAATGTAACCTTTCATTCTAGTGGTTAGTTTGAATGGTTCTTTTTTGACAATTTCATCTTCGCTAGCATAACGAATAAGTCCTTTTGGCAAGCCAACTTTCTCCATAATGGTATCGCATTCATCAATACAAGCGGTACAATTGATACATTCTAATTGAACTCCGTTTCGAATGTCAATTCCTGTTGGACAAACGTGAACACAAACTTTACAATCAATACAATCGCCTTTACCAGATGCTTTTCGGTCTTCATTTTTATTGAATTTTCCTCTTCCTTTTTCGCCTTCACCTCGAACATAATCATAGGAAACGTTGATGGTTTTATTATCAAGTAAAACACCTTGCATTCTACCATAGGGACAAGCGATTATACAAACTTGCTCACGAAACCAAGCGTAAATAAAATAGAAAACAGCAGTAAAAATCAGTAACGCAATTAACGTGCTTTCGTTCTCAATTGGTCCTTCTTCAATAAATTGTATTAGTTTATCGCTACCAATGAGATACGCCAAAAACACATTAGCAATAAGAAACGAAATGATGAAAAAGATAAACCATTTGGTCAATCGTTTTCTAATTTTTTCAGAATCCCAAGCTTGATTTTCCAAACGCATTTGTTGTGCTCTATCGCCATCAATCCAAAATTCAATTCGGCGGAAAACCATTTCCATAAAAATAGTTTGTGGACAAAACCAACCACAAAATATTCTTCCAAAAGCAACAGTAAACAATGCCAATCCAACCACTCCAATAATCATTGAGATTACAAAAAGATGAAAATCCTGTGGCCAAAATGGAAAGCTGAAAATATTAAATCGTCTTTCTAAAACATTGAACATCATAAACTGATTGCCATTGATTTTAATAAATGGCGCAGCAATTAAAAATGCCAGTAAAAAATAGCTCAGTAATTTTCGCTTGTCATAAAAACGTCCAAAAGGCTTTTTCGGGAAAATAAAAACACGTTTCCCTTTAGCATCAATAGTTGAAATGCTATCTCTGAAACTTTCATCATGATGATTCTCTTCCATTTTGTTTCTTTTTATATTTGGGCAAGAAAGGTTTTGAACATTCGCCCAAAACCTTTCTTATTAATTATTTTGCTGCTACTTTTAAAGTATCAGTTGCTGTTGCTGTTGTTTCAGCTGGCGCAACTTCTTCAACCCATTTTTCACCTTCGGCAGGTTTTGCTCCGGCAGGTTTTGTTCCTTGTAGCTTCATGATATAACTGGCTACTTTTTGAATATCGGTAGATTCTAAAGTTTTGTTCCAAGCTACCATCGATGGATTGTTTTTACTTCCTTCGGAAATCAATTTGAATATATTTTTAATTCCACCACCGTTAATCCAAAATTCATCGGTTAAGTTTGGTCCAACAATTCCTCCACCATCTGCTTTATGACAAGCAGCACAAGCATTGGTAAAAATTTCTTTTCCTCTGGCTAAACTCGCTTCATCGGTAAGCAATACCACTTTGTCTAAAGTAATTTCTTCTTTTGGCGAATTGGCTTTCATTTTTTCCAATTCAGCATTAGCTAATTGTACTTCTTGCTCAAATTCTTCGGCTTGCGTATAAGCGTCCATTACGTGGAAACGAACCAAATAAATGACTGCAAAAACTGCTGTTGCATAAAATAAATTCACCCACCAAGGTGGTAAATCATTGTCTAACTCTTTAATACCGTCATAATCATGATCTAGCATTAATTCACCTTCTTGTTCGATTGGTTTTGAACGGGTTAATTTGCTCAATAGATTTTGAACAAACTTACTATCCGTAAAAGACACAGATTGTGCTTCTTCCAATTGTTTACGTTGTTCATCTGTTAGCAAATGATACGTTACTCTGTCCACAGCGCTAACTACAATTTCGATAGCTACCAATAAAAACAGAAATACAAATAGGAAAACCGAAACCATTGGATACTCAATAAAAGCGGGTTTGTCTCCTGAGTCGATGAAGTATTCCATTCCGCCAAAAACAATGGCAAAAATCAGTGGAACTCTTACGTATGATGGAAATAATTTTTTCATTTTTATAAATTTTAGTTTTACTAATTAGTCTTGCAAAGGCAAATCACTCACTTTCTCGATGGTTTCTTTGCTGTAGGTCATTGCCCAAACAGTGAACAAAACAAAAGCAGTAAAGAAAATAGTAAGGGAAATTATCGGGTAGATTTCTACGTCGGTAATACTTTCTAAATTGTGTTTTACAAACTTTAACATGACAATTATTTTTTAGCTTTAACTTGAGTATCGGTTCCTAAACGTTGCATATAAGCAATTAACGCTACCACTTCTCTATTCTTTAACGGAACAGTAGTTTCATTACCAAAAGCCTTTTTGATTTCGGCATTAGATAGTAATTTAGCTTCGATTTTAGACGCTTGTTCATCAGCCATTTTTAAGGCATTGGCAACTTCATCATCTGAATATGGAACGCCAAGTTTTACCATGGTTTTCATCTTATCTTGTAAGGTTGAATTGTCTAATTCGTTTTTAATCAACCATTGATAACGTGGCATAATTGAACCTGGAGAAATACTTTGCGGATCATAGAAGTGATTGAAATGCCAAACATCATCACGACCACCGTTGAATGGTTTTCCGGCAACACCTTCACGAGCTAAATCAGGACCAGTTCGTTTTGAACCCCAAAGGAATGGATGATCATATACAAATTCTCCTGATTTTGAATAATCGCCATAGCGTTCAACTTCAGAACGGAAAGGTCTAATCATTTGAGAGTGACAACTCACACAACCTTCACGAATGTAGATATCACGACCTTGTAATTCTAGTGGTGTATACGGTTTTACCGCAGAAATAGTTGGAATATTAGATTCTACAAAAATTGTTGGTAGAATTTGAACTGCACCACCAATTACAATTGCAATTGTAGTATAAATTGAGAATTGAACCGGTTTTCTTTCCAACCAAGAATGCCATTTTTCACCTTTTAATCTTTTTGGACTAATTGGAGCTAACGCCGGAGCTTGAGCTGCATCGTCTTGAATTGCTGAACCTTGTCTTACGGTTTGGATAATATTGTAAACCAATACCAAAACACCGACTAAATATAATGTTCCACCAATTGCACGCATCCAATACATTGGCATAATTTGAGTAACGGTTTCAAGGAAATTTCCATATTCAAGACTTCCTGTTCCGGGTTTGAACTGTTTCCACATTGAAGCTTGAGTAAATCCAGCAACATACATTGGTAACGCATACAAAATGATACCTAATGTTCCAATCCAAAAGTGGAAATTTGCCAATTTATCAGAATACAATTTGGATTTTGTCAATCTTGGCAACAACCAATAAATCATACCAAACGATAAGAAACCATTCCAAGCCAATGCACCAACGTGAACGTGAGCAATAATCCAATCGGTGAAGTGAGCAATCGCATTTACATTTTTTAATGACAACATTGGACCTTCAAACGTTGCCATACCATAACCGGTAATTGCTACTACGTAGAATTTTAAAACGGCATCAGTACGAACTTTATCCCAAACACCGCGAAGTGTCAACAATCCGTTGATCATTCCACCCCAAGATGGCGCAATCAACATTACTGAAAATACAACTCCGAGGTTTTGTGCCCAATCCGGTAAGGAAGAATACAATAAGTGATGTGGTCCAGCCCAAATATAAATGAAGATTAATGACCAAAAGTGAATAATAGAAAGTCTATAAGAATACACTGGACGATTGGCTGCTTTTGGAACAAAATAATACATCATTCCTAAGAAAGGTGTTGTTAAGAAAAATGCAACCGCATTATGACCATACCACCATTGAACCAATGCATCTTGAACACCTGCATAAACCGAATATGATTTCATTCCTGAAAACGAAACAGGTAATTCTAAACTGTTGAAAATATGCAGCACTGCAACTGTTACAAACGTAGCAATGTAGAACCAAATGGCAACATAAATATGTCGTTCACGTCTTTTAATAATAGTTCCAATCATGTTGATACCAAAAACTACCCAAATTAAGGCAATGGCAATATCAATTGGCCATTCTAATTCGGCGTATTCTTTTGATGTCGTGTAACCCAATGGTAGGGTTACTGCTGTAGCTACGATGATTAATTGCCAACCCCAAAAATGTAATTTACTTAAAAAGTCACTAAACATTCTGGCTTTTAGCAATCGTTGCATGGAATAATAAACACCTGCAAACATGGCATTACCTACAAAGGCAAAAATCACTGCATTGGTGTGTAAAGGTCTAAGACGTCCAAAACTTAAAAAGGAAACTCCACTGGTAACATTGGGAAATAAAAACATAAATGCTAGTATTAACCCAACCAACATACCAACCACACCAAAAACGATGCTGGCATAAATGAAGTTCCTTACAATCTTGTTATCATACTGAAATTGTTGCATTTCCATAATTATAATTGTTTTTCTTCGGTTATATTAATTTGATTTTTGTTAGTTTCTTTTTTTACTAATTCATCGTCAAAAAGCATTCTGACGGATGGAGTATAATCATCGTCATACTGACCACTTTTTACTGCTTTTATAAAAGCATACAAAAAGAAAACAGCAACGACTATACTGATTGATATTAAAAAATAGATGACACTCATACCTCTAATTTGTGTTAGACAAAGTTACTTCCACTGTTTTTCATAAAATATGACATTTGTCATACTTCATTTTTATTTTTTGTTGGCAAAAAAATTACTCATTATCGTTACAAAACCTACAATCGTTACTGTGCTTAACGGCATAATTATTGCAGCAACCAAAGGCGATAAATTTCCTGTTACCGCATAACTCAATCCTACAACATTATAGAGCAATGAAATCCCAAAACTCATGTAAATGGTTTTCATAGCATTTTTGGCATATCGCATAAAGAAGGCTATTTTTCCAAATTGTGTAGCGTCCAGAATTCCGTCGCAAGCAGGCGAAAACACATTCACATTTTCCGAAATGGAAATCCCTACATTACTTTGTGCTAAAGCTCCAGCATCGTTCAAACCATCGCCAATCATCATTACGTTTTTACCGTTTTGTTGTAAACTATTGATGTATGCCAGTTTTTGCTCGGGTTTTTGGTTGAATACTAAAGTTGTATTTGCTGGTAGCATTTTTTCCAGAATTCTTCGTTCTCCATCATTATCGCCTGATAAAACATAGAGATTGTATTTTTTAGCTAAATCCTCAAATAATACTTCCAACTCTTTTCGATACTGATTATTAAACACATAACTTCCTTTATAAATTCCGTTGATTTCAACATGAACTTTGGTTTTCTTATGTGTGTTTTCCGTCATGGTTTTCAGGAATTGTGACGAACCTAACTTTATCGTATTTCCTTCTATTGCTGCAAAAATTCCTTTTCCGATAATTTCTTCAAAACTAGAAACCTCCATTTTTTCCTGATTGGGAATAAAATCATATAATCTTCGGCTTAATGGATGATTGGAACCTCGGAGAACATTTTTCAACAGCTTGAATTCAAAGTCGTTGAGTTCATTTCCTTCATAAGTAATAGACGTTTTTTCGTTGGTTGTAATCGTTCCGGTTTTGTCAAAAACGATGCTGTCCACTTTGGCTAATTGTTCCACAACCAAAGCATTTTTTAGGTAAAATTTTCTGCTTCCTAAAATACGAAGCACATTTCCAAGTGTGAATGGCGCAGTCAATGCCAAAGCACACGGGCAAGCCACAATTAGAATAGCCGTAAAAACATTGAAAGCCGTAGTCACATCAATAAAAATCCAATAGAAAAACGAAGCGAATGCTAAAAGCAGTAATGCCGGAGTGAAATAGCGACTGATTTTATCGGTAATCGTTTTGTGTTGCTGTTCTACCTTTTTTTGAAATACATCATTGCTCCAAAGTTGCGTCAGGTAACTTTGGGAAACCGAAAATAAAACTTCCATTTCAATGACTTTTCCCAATTGTTTTCCGCCGGCAAAAAGTTTATCGCCTGATTTTTTCTCAATCGGAACGGCTTCTCCGGTAACAAAACTGTAGTCAATCGATGCTTTTTCGGAAATCAGAATGCCATCAACTGGAATAAGTTCTTGGTTTCGAATAAGTAACCTGTCGCCTTTTTGAATGTCATACACCTGAACCGCTTCTTCATTTCCATCGGGCAAAACTTTGGTAACTGCAATGGGGAAATACGATTTATAATCGCGTTCAAAAGACAAGAAATCATAGGTTTTTATTTGGAATAATTTTCCCAAAAGCATGAAGAAAATCAATCCTGCCATGCTGTCAAAAAAACCTTGTCCGTAATCGAAAACAATATCAACTGTACTTCGGATAAACATCACGACAATTCCTAAAGCAATAGGAATATCAATGTTTAAAAGTCCTGATTTTATACTTTTCCATGCCGAAACATAGTAACCCGAAGCCGAATAAATAAAGGTTGGCAACGATAATCCGAAAATCAACCAACGGAAAAAGCCGCGATATTGGTTAATCCAAAATTCTTCTACTTCAAAATATTCGGGAAAGGAAAGCAACATGATGTTTCCAAAACAGAAAAAAGCAACGCCAATTTTGTAAATCAAGGTGCGGTCAACTTTCTTTTTGCCTTCATCAAAATTTTCCAAACTGATATACGGTTCATATCCAATAGAACACAACATTTCGACTATTTTCTTTAGCGAAGTTTGCTCTGGATTGAACGTTATACGCACTTTTTTCTCAGGAAAATTAACCTGCGATGTAACTATTCCTTGTTGAAGTTTTTGTAAATTCTCCAAAATCCAAATACACGAACTACAGTGTATATGAGGAATGTAGAGTGAAACAATGTGAGTTGAATTCTCTTGAAATTCAAGTAGTTTTGAAACAATTTCTTCATTGTCTAAAAAATCATATTTTCCTTGTATGTCTTGTGGCGTTGCACCCGGCGATGCTTGAAAATCATAATAGCACGTTAAGTCATTTTGACTAAAAATTTCGTAAACCGTTTTACAACCGTTACAACAAAATTGTTTATCATCAAAAATTACCTCATTGTTTTTTATAATTTCATTACCACAATGGAAACAATTGGTTGTGTCCATAATTTGCTCATTTTACCTGCAACAAAGTTCAAACAACCGTTAATTTTAAAATATGATATTTGTCATACTTTAAATATATTTGCATAAGACAAAAAATTCTTCCTCATGAGTAAATGTGAACAGTGCATCGTTAGACAATTCAGTTCGTTAAAAGCCTTAAGCAAAGACGAATTGCTTAAAATGGCTGATTGTAAAACATCTTATACAATAAAAAAAGGGGAAACCATTTTTGAAGAAGGCGAAATAACCAACGGCATTTATTGCATTAAAGATGGTGTTTGTAAGATGACAAAACTCAGCGCGAACGGAAAAGATCAAATTGTAAAACTGGTCAAATCGGGCGAATTGCTTGGACAACGTTCTACCATTAGCGAAGAACCAGCCAATTTAAGTGCTGTAGCTTTGGAAGACATGGAAGTGTGTTTTATTCCAAAAACTGAAATCCTTCAATTCTTTACTCAGAATAATCAATTTTCAATGAATGTGATGAAAACCATTTGTGGCGATTTAAAAGAAGCCGATGATCACATGGTTTCTATGGCGCAAAAAAGCGTTAAAGAACGATTGGCAGAAACGTTACTCTATTTAGAAGATACTTTTGGAAAAAATGACGATAATACGCTAAAACTTCAACTATCGCGGGAAGAACTTGCTGGAATGATTGGAACGGCTACTGAAAGCTGTATTCGGTTACTTTCGGAATTGAATAAAGCTGGATTGATTGAACTTATTGGGAAAAAAATAGCCATCAAAGACCGAAACAAACTTCGCAGAATGTCGGAGTGATTAATGATTAGTGTTTAATGATTAATGGTTAATCATCTTAAAAAATTGAAGCGTTAGAAAAACTAAAACCTTATGCAAACTAAACAACGACATGGCTGTTTAACGGCTTGGCTAATCTTGATGATGATAGGCAATGCTGCCACTGCTTTATTATACCTTTTTGCAGAACCGAAACAACTGCCCAACTCGCCTATTGAGTTGAACCGAACGACTATGGTATTGCTTTGCCTTTTGTCTGTAATTAATCTTTCTTTTGCTGTTGGGTTATGGTATTGGAAAAAATGGGCCTTCTTTGGTTTTACATTAACGGCAGTACTGATGTTTTTTACTAATCTTAATATGGGAATAGACATTGCTAGTGCAGCTCTTGGATTAATTGGAATAGTACTTCTGTTTATGGTTTTACAAATTAAACACAACGGAATAAGCGGTTGGGACAATCTTGAATAACTGCTAGACTAACCTTTTACAACTAGCTCAAAACACTGCAATTCAGTAGATAAAGAAGTAAGACCAAAAAAAGTTCTTCTTCCAATATTCATAAATAACTACTTCAATGTTGTCAGAATAGTTACTATTTGGAATATCTTGATGAGCAAACAAATTTTAAAAAAGTAATGAACGTCTTAAATTAAATCCCTTGGGGTACCACAACCATACCGTTGCAATACCGTTGCCATACCGTTGCTATACAGTAACCTACTATTTGAATCGTACTAAAATAACTATACAGATTACTAAATAAATCCTATTATAGTTATACAACTATAATTTTTAATCCTAAACTTACTATACAATTGTTTTTTCATGATAAAAACTTATTATAGTTCTTCCATCTTTTGATTAATTTATCGGATTGCAAATGGACTTGATTAGGTGTTAAATAATCACAACGAAATCCAAAATAACTACAAGGAAATCCAAAATAATCACAAAGAAATCCAAAATACTCACAAAGAAATTGCAAATACTAACAAGAAAATCCAAAACACTCTCAAAGAAATCCAAAATACTCACAAAGAAATTGCAAATACTAACAAGGAAATCCAAAATATTCACAAAGAAATTGCAAATACTAACAAGGAAATCCAAAATATTCACAAGGAAATCCAAAAAAATCACAAGGAAATCGCAAAAAATCACGCTGCAAAAAAAACACAAAAAACGCTGTAACCCTCATTACAATTGATTTCTGACCAACCAAAAACCATCAGCAAACAAATTCTACTCCATAATTCGTAATTTTTATTTCGTAATCTTTAATTAATTCTCCCTTCAAAAAAACCTCTTAAATTTATATTTATCGTTTTAAATTAATTAGTAGATGGGTTGTAGCACTATGTTGCGCAAGGTTTACACAAAGTTTCACTATGTTATTGCTATGAATTGTTGTGTTTTTGATGGAACATATAATGTGGTGGTGGGATTTGGGGGAAATTTGTATATTTGTTTTGAAGCAGTTAGCGGGCACGGATTGCAAATCCTCGCTATCGGGTTTTACACCTCATCACAATAGTCGTTTGCTTCAGATTGACATTTGTATTTTTATAGCATTGCATAAAAAAGCCCGAAATAACTAAAATGTTATTCCAAAAAATAATCTCTTTAAAAGCAATTTTAAAGAGGTTTATTTTTTAGATATAATTCAAAACTTTAAACTTCTAACTATTTCACTATATTTGATAAAAGGATTGTGTGATTTTTTCATAGTATGACTTTGTAATTAAGCTTTATACAAACATTTTAGAAAAGACGTAATGAAACCTGGAAAAGAATACGAAAAATTTATTTATGAAAAGTTTAGAGAATTTTTTGTTGGTTTTGAAGTCAACTTAAACGATAAAATTTTAGGGAAATTAAGCGGCATAAAAAGAGAAATAGATGTATCTGTTAAAGGTAAAGTAAATGATTTTGATTTATTATATATTGTTCAATGTAAAGACCATATTAAGCCAGCAGACGTAAAAATCATTGGGGAATTCTCTTCTGTGATTAAAGATTTAGGTGCTTCGAAGGTTTTTTTAATTTGTAGTTCAGGTTTTACAAAAACCATCCATCAATACGCAAAAAATCTAGGTATTGAATTAATAACAATTGAAGATATAAATTCGACAAAGTGGAAGGCGGAAATCGAAATACCAATTCTATATATTTGGAAAAAACTAAGCATAAATTATAAACCACAAATTAAAGTTACTCCAGAACTAGCAGAAAGAAATAAAACCAAAATAATCCTATCTCAAAAAGATTTTGAATTTGTTAGTGTTGATAATGGACATACATCTATTAGACTTATCGATTATTTAAACGACAAGATTGGTGCTGAAAAAATTGATATTACAAAAATTACTTCTTTAGTATTAGACAATCCAAACTTATTGTTAAAATTTGCTGAATTATGGATTCCTGTAATTTTTACAATTGGTTTTGAAACAGGTGAAATATTCTACTTAAAGTACATTAAACCTTTAGAATACTCCCAAATAATTAACCATGTAACAAAAGAAATAATGCCTTTGAAAATTGGAGTAAACACTTTACACTTTAAATTTGATGATACATTTATTGAAATCAATATAAATGACTCCCCAATTTCATCACCTGTTTTAATTGAAGTAGAAGAGAATTTATACCCAATTAATGAAATAAATTTTGATTTTGGTGATATAACTATGAGTAAAGTCAACCCATAACAACCGTTACTATCGCAAAACCTCAATAAAAAACATTATTTCAAAATAATCCAAAAAACAAAACTCTAACGTAACACAATAGACAATAGCTCCAGGTCGACTTTTGTATTTTTATAGCATAGCATAAAAAAAGCCCGAAATAACTATAAAATTATTTTGGGCTTTTCTTGTGGTTTTAAATCGACTACAATACTTCTTTTAGAAAATTCAGAAAGGCAATCCATGAACGTTTGTCGGCTAGCTCGTTATAAGCTGCGCCTTTGCTATTGTCATCGCCAGCATCTTTATGTGTAAAAGCATGAACCGCATTGGCGTAATAAATCATTTGCCAATCGGCACCCGAATTTCTCATTTCGGTTTGAAAATTTTCAATTTCAGCTTTTGGTACAAATGGATCGTCTGCACCGTGTAATACCAAAACTTTTAGGGTAATTTTATCCGTAGCTCTAGTTGGTTCTTTACCTAATCCGCCATGGAAAGAAACTGCGCCTTGCACTTTTAAATTTCCTCTTGCTGCTTCAATCGCTCCTGTTCCACCAAAGCAATATCCCATAACGACCACTTTATCAGGATTAGCTCCTAATTTTATTAATTGTGCCAATGCCAATTGAATTCTGTTTTGATATTCTGTAAAATTATTTTTGAAAAAACCCGCTTTTTGTCCAGCTTCTGAGGTGTTCTTTGGACGGCTGTCTTTGCCATAAATATCGGCTACAAAAGCATAATATCCTAAAGCTGCTAATTTGATTGCTGTTTCTTTAGAATGTTCATCAATTCCCATCCACGCTGGAAGGATAAGTACTGCTGGTTTGCCATCTAATTCTTTTTTTGGTTTAATTCCAAATCCGCTCAGAACTTGCTGTCCATCATTGTACTCAAAGGGTTTCAATTGAGCTGTTGCCATCATTGGGAGAAAAATGATGCTTAGAAAAAATAATTTTGTCTTCATCTTTTTTTGGTAAATGTAAACATTAGTTAAACAAACAATTGTTAATCGCATATTAAAAAAGCCGACGTAAAAATACATCGGCTCGTTTATTTAAAATTCAAACTCTTACTTCTTCTTCTTTTTGGATTTTGACTTTTTCTTTTCTTTAGCTTTTTGCTTGGCTTTTTTAATTTTTTCTTTCTTTTTCTTTTTCTCTTTCGCTTTTTTGGCTCTTAGCTTTTCTTTTTCCTTAGCTTTTTTCTTTTTCTGTTTTTCCTTTGCTTTAGCTTTAGCCTTTTCCTTAGCTTTTTTGGACTGTATCTTTTTAGCAATGGCAGCAGCTTCTTCTAAAATATCCGATTGAGAAATTGCTTCGGAATCAGTATTTTCAACAACTGGCTGGTTTTCTTCCACTACATCATTAGCTTCTTCAACAATAGGTTGAACAACTTTAGTCGTTCTTCTTCTGGCTGGTTTTGGTTTTGCTTCTGTTTCTGATGTTTCAGTGTTTGGGGTTTCATTTGTAGTAATCACTTCTTTAATAGTTTCTGAAACTTCGCTGGTTTGTGTTGGTTTTCTTTTGATCATAAGAATAGAAATTTATAAACAAATGTATTATATAAAACGATACTCCAATGTTAAGTTTTCATTTTGAGTAAAAACTTAACATTGGAGTAAATTTTGTTTCTTTTTTTTGAAATTAAATTCCTATTTCTACTTGAAAACGCAAATACCAGTTGTTTTTAGTAGTTCCGTCGGCAAAATTTAATGTATCAAAATTCAATTCGGTTTGAAGTTTGAACGCATGTTCCCAAATGTATTTGGTTACACCAATAGAATATTGCTTAGTATTTGGTGCCAAGGCACGAATGTCATTGGCTACATTTTGAACTGAATAACGCGCAATAAATTCATAATTGGATTTTGTATTGTAACTGGCTTGATAGTCAAATCCGTTTCCAACATAAGCAAAACTGGTTTCAGTAATATCATCAGGATTGAAGGTTACCGCATTTTTATTAGTAGTTCTCGACATATAACTCATCATAGCAGCCCAACCGTTGTATTTAAACATGGCATCAAGCATAACGGATTTCATCGTTCGTGTATCAAATAAATCATTACCTAATTGACCTTGTGTTCTTCTCGCATGATTATTTTGTTGAAAAGCACCCGATACCATTAATTTTGGTTTCTTTTCGCGAACAATGTCTCCTTCAAAATTAGTTCCGTCTTTGGAAAATGCTCCAAAAGGAAAGGCTTCAACTTTTCCAGTAACAGCAACGCCATCATCAGGTTTTTCGGTGCTGTTTCGTCCTTCGCCAGTTGAAATTGCAGCTTTAAAATTATAAGAAAATTTATCTTTGAATTCATTCAAATTATGAACTTGAAAACCAAAATCTCTATCAACTGTAAATTTGGCATTATTAATTGTTCTATCCGTCAATTGCAAACCTCCAGAAGAGTTAATACGCTGACGATTTCCGGGTAATTTTGTTTGCCCAAAACTAAGATTCCAATGTCTATTTGGTCTATAAAAAACGACTGCATCACGAATAATGTTGATGTTTTCGCCTTCACGAATTTCACCAACATCACCTGGCGCAAAAGATAATTGAATGGCGTAAAGAAACTTCGGATTACCTACATACCCATCAAAACGCAAACGCAAACGACGGATTTGTCCATCATAAGCACCATTTTCACCATCGTTTTCAAGATAAGTTACTCGGTTTTGCATTCTAAAACGAATGTTCAATTGAAAAATACTATCTGGCGAAGTCAATCCTAAACCTTTTCCAAAACTATAATAAGGTAAAGCAGAAAGTTTTAAGTCGTTATCGTCTTTAGTTTGCTTTATGGTAACCTGTGAAGTTCCGATAAAGGATATAAAGAATAAACTTAGTAATAGTATTTTCTTCATTCTGAATTTGTATAATTAGTTAGTGTTGTTTACAAAAATTTGACGTTTTCTAAATGATTTAATAACAAACATCAATAAGTTATAAAAAAAGCCAACCATAACAGTTGGCTTGATAATGTATCAAAATATTATAAAAATAATTTTAGTAGATAATAAGTCAATGCTGCTAAAAGAGCAGAAACGGGAATAGTTAAAATCCAAGCCCACAATAGTTTTACGGTTACACCCCAACGAACAGCAGAAACTCTTTTAGTAACTCCTACTCCAATGATTGAACCTGTGATAGTATGCGTTGTTGATACTGGAATTTTAAAATGTTCTGTAGAAAATAAAGTTAATGCTCCAGCCGATTCAGCTACAACACCTTCAAAAGCGGTAACTTTAGTAATTTTGGAACCCATTGTTTTTACAATTTTCCATCCACCGCTTAAAGTTCCCAATGCAATAACAGTATAACATGTTAATGGAATCCAACCTGGCATTGTACCTTTGTCAATATCGATATGCAAGTCTAAAATTCCGCCAATAGATAATTCTGCATCTGGATTTGATTTTACATAAACCATTACCGCAGCAGCAATAATTCCCATTACTTTTTGAGAGTCGTTTCCACCATGACCAAGACTAAATGCTGCCGAAGATAATAATTGCATCTTCTTCAAAACTCTCTCGGCTGTAGCTGTTGAAAAACTACTGAAAAGTAAATTAAATATTGCCAAACTGTAGAAAATAAAAGCAACCAAAAACCATTTAATATTATGTGGTTCACTAATGAAATACCAAAATTTATTATGAAACATTGCCTTTTCTGGAACGTAATCAAATTTTAAAACCGAACTTAAAAACCATAATACTAAAAGCATCAATACTACAGTTAAAACTTTTGGCCCTATATTTTTCTTTGACGAATACATTAACCAAAGTGAAATAAGATAGGAAATTATCATTCCTAATAATGGAGCAAAAACAATAAATAAAATTACAATCATTACTCCAGATGGCAATAATTCACCTTCTTTGGCATCTTTTAACCAGTTTACAATTTTAAAACCATAATCTTCCACAGGAACATTGGCATCATAAAAACCATGCGCAATTGCTGCACCGGCAAAACCACCAATTAAAGTATGAGAAGACGATGATGGAATACCTTTCCACCAAGTCAATAAATTCCAAATAATTGCCGCAATAACTCCGGCAAGAATAACAACCAAATCAATACTGCTGGTATGAGCTGTTTTTGCAACCGTATCGGCAACACCAAACCCAAAAACCCAATAGGCCATAAAGTTAAAAACTGCTGCCCAAAGAACCGCTTGAAAAGGTGTTAAAACCTTAGTTGCCACAATAGTAGCAATTGAATTTGCCGCATCATGAAAACCATTGATGTAATCAAAAACAAGTGCTAAAAAAATGATGACAATTAATAATGTAAAATCCATAAATAATGTTTAATTTTTTAAAGATTAATTATGAATGTTTTACTGAAATTTGTTCCATTACGTTAGAAACACTTTTACATTTATCTGATGCAGATTCTAAGGCTGAAAGTACTTCTTTGTATTTAATGATGTTTTTTACATCGGTTTCATTCTCAAAAATATCGGCAACAGCTTTATCAAAAACTGAATCCGCTTTACTTTCTAATTTATTGATTTTTTTACAAGTATCTTTAATCGCTTTGTGATCTTTCATGTCTTTCAATTCTCTGATACCAACTTGTATCAATTGACATGCTTCCACATTAATTTCGGTTAATTTTCGAATAGATTTTGTAATTTTATCTACTTGATACAAACGCATTCTACTCGATGCTCCGTGCATGTAATCAGCAACGTTATCCATAGCTTTTACCAAAGCATGAATATCTTCTCTATCAAATGGAGTAATGAAATTTCTACTTAATTCTAAGTGAGTCTTATGAGTAATTTCTTCAAGAGTTGCCTCAAGTTCTTCTACTTTTTTGAAATATTCTTCGCGCTCAACTTTTGGTGCATTTACGGCTTCGTGCAAAGTTTCTGCTAGTAAAACTAAATTGGATGCTGCTTGTTCAAAAAGTGGAAAGAATTTTTTATCTTTTGGAACTAAAAACTGGAAGATGTTGTTTAATGTCATGACGTTAAAATTTGATGCAAATGTATTACTCTAATGTTAAGTGAATATTAAATATATATTTGTCATTTTAAATGAAATTTACAATTTGTTAACATTAGAAAATCATACTTAAATTAGTATAATTTTTGGCTTTGAAAACGTTTTCGTAGATTAGCAACCCGAATAAAACAACAGCAATATATTTTACAAAATGGATATCAACTTCAACAAAAACGAAGATCATAACAGACTTTTATTATCAGATTTAAAACAGCGTTTTGCCAAAGTTAAACTTGGTGGAGGCGAAAAACGTATTGAAAAACTTCATGCCGAAGGCAAAATGACCGCTCGCGAACGTATTGATTATCTGCTTGATGAAAAAGTAAAAAGTATCGAAATTGGTGCTTTTGTTGGCGACGGAATGTATGCTGAACACGGCGGTTGTCCATCTGGCGGTGTTGTGGTAAAAATGGGTTATATCAAAGGAAAACAATGCATTGTTGTGGCTAATGATGCTACCGTAAAAGCGGGTGCTTGGTTTCCAATTACTGGAAAAAAGAACCTTCGTGCGCAAGAAATTGCTATGGAAAATCGCCTTCCAATTATCTATTTAGTAGATTCTGCTGGAGTTTATTTACCAATGCAAGACGAAATTTTTCCAGATAAGGAACATTTTGGTCGCATTTTTAGAAACAATGCTATCATGTCAAGTATGGGAATTACCCAAATTGCTGCCGTAATGGGAAGTTGTGTTGCTGGTGGTGCCTATTTGCCCATCATGAGTGACGAAGCGATGATTGTAGATAAAACCGGAAGTATATTTCTTGCGGGAAGCTATTTGGTTAAAGCTGCAATCGGTGAAAATATTGACAATGAAACATTGGGTGGCGCAACCACGCATTGCGAAATTTCGGGTGTGACCGATTATAAAGCCAAAGACGATAAAGATGCGTTGGACAGAATAAAAAGTATTGTTGGAAAAATAGGCGATTATGAAAAAGCGGGTTTCAATCGTGAAAAACCACAAAAACCAGCCTTGGAAGAAAAAGACATCTATGGTATTATTCCAAAATCAAGAAGTGATCAATACGATATGATGGAAATCATCAAACGACTGGTTGACAATTCTGAAATGGATATGTACAAACCTGATTATGGAAAATCAATCATCACTTGTTATGCCAGAATTGACGGTTGGGCTGTTGGAATTGTTGCCAATCAACGAACAGTTTCTAAAACCAAAAAAGGAGAAATTGAATTTGGAGGCGTAATTTATTCCAGTTCAGCCGATAAAGCCACACGATTTATTGCCAATTGTAACCAAAAGAAAATTCCGTTGGTTTTCCTTCAAGACGTAACGGGTTTTATGGTTGGAAGTAAATCGGAACACGGCGGAATTATAAAAGATGGAGCTAAAATGGTGAATGCTGTTTCCAATTCGGTTGTTCCAAAATTCACCGTTGTCGTTGGGAATTCTTATGGTGCCGGAAATTATGCCATGTGTGGAAAAGCCTATGATCCAAGATTGATATTTGCTTGGCCAAGTGCGGAACTTGCAGTTATGGGCGGAACACAAGCAGCCAAAGTTTTAGCGCAAATCGAAGCTTCTTCCTTAAAAGCCAAAGGCGAAATTGTAGATGAAGTAAAAGAACAAGAACTGTTTGACAAAATCAAAGCACGATATGATGCGCAAGTTTCTCCTTATTATGCTGCGGCACGACTTTGGACCGATGCAATTATCGATCCGCTAGAAACCAGAACTTGGATTTCTATGGGAATTGAAGCGGCAAATCATGCGCCTGTTGAGAAAAAATTTAATTTGGGAGTTATTCAGGTTTAATATAGTTATACGCATCTATGAAAACTATAATCAAAATACTCTCATTATGCCTGATTTCGATTTCGTGTAATTCTTCAAAAAATATTGAATACAAAGTACATTCAGTTCCAAATGGCTCTCTAGTAGAATTTACAAATTCAAAGATTATGATTTTTGACTCGGCTTATAGTCAAAAGTATGATTACCGTAAATTTTTCAATCCTAGTATTTCTGACATTTTAATAATCAATAAAAAACTTCAGAAAAACTATTACAAATACAAAAAGAGAAATGATTTATATAATTTAATCAATTTAAGAGATGAAGTCTCTACAAAGGCTTACAAAGAAAATCTAATATTGGCTAGATATACACAGAAAAATTTTAATCAACTCGACAAACAATATGTTGGATTAATTGATAGTTTGGGAAGGAAAAGAATTCTCGTGAATATTGTATATAATGACGAAAAAAAAACAGTAACTGACTTAGAAAATTATTTCGTTGGATTATACGATGTGAGAATCAATGCTGAAAACTTATCTTTTGTGGATTATTATGAGTAAGTACAGTAAATATTAGTCATTTTTATTTTTATCAATTGGAAAATTTTCATCCCTAATGATAATTATCTTAATACACAGTATTTATGTTCAAAGTCATTAACTTCTTCAATCTGCAAAATAATATAAATATTAAATATCTGTAAATAATCTTGTCGCTCCGAGAAATGAGGAATCTTATAATATTTAGATGTAAACAACTATTGCTCAAAATCTTAAAATAAATTAATAATTTGCCAAAATTCAATAAAATAATTTTCCTAATTCTATTTTCCATTCCAGGAATAATAATTTCGATTTTTATTTCCTCTATTATTGAAAGCTTACTGATTCCTGATAGTTGTGACGATCATCATAGCGGTAATAATTGGTTAATCAACTTACTATACGATTTCCCAAGTTGGAATGGTTGTCATGCTTATCCTTCTACTTTTCAATTTGTTTTAATCTTCGGTTTTGGAATATATTTATCGTATCAATTTTGTAAACGTGTTTTAAAAATTTAATTTATTTAAAAAAAGACATTTTGGTACTATAAACATTAATAATCAAAATCTTATCATGTTTAATTTGATATAAAATTTTGAAATTCCACTTCACACAAAAACGAATACTTTCATCATTAAAAGTAGGTTCTTTTGGAAATTTTTCAGGAAAGATATTTAACTCATTACCTAATTTCAACAAAGTTAAAACAACCATTTCGGCATTTTGTGGACTTTTGCTTTCATTAAGTATATAATCGTAAATGTACTGTAAAGAAATACTCGAAGCTTTTGACCAAACTACAAGCTTCATTTTTTCAAAATCTTTTTTCTGACTTCTTCTGTAGTATAAACTTCTCCATCTTCTGAAACTTGAAGAATATCAAGTACTTGATTTTTAAACTCAGCTTGTGTCAAAAAATCACCTTGAACTGAATAAATATAACCATCAGCATTTAATAACTCATCAATTTTAGACAACAATTCTTCATTCTTAACGTCTAAAATTCGGTGAATAATACTTTTTCTTTGCGCTTCTATATTCATCATAAAATAAGTTTGTTACACAAATATATAAAATTTCAAGTTCTATATTTGCAAAATGATTGACCTTTGTTTCCACTCTTTTCAAACCAACATCTCCACCATTCCGTTACCGGAAAAATTCACTTTTCCTTTTTATTATGAACCGCACGAATTAAGCAGCATTGCAGCAAACGAACTGCAAAATTATCTGGAAACCCAAACCGATTTTGAGCATAACTTTGGTTTAGATGAAAAACAAAAAGGTCTGGAAATAGGGAAAATGTTTGGTGTTTTAATCGTTCAAAATCAAAATGGTGAACTCGGTCATCTTTGGGCTTTTTCGGGAAAATTAGCGGAAAGCAATCATCATCCAAAATTTGTCCCAACAGTTTATGATATGTTGGACGACAACGGTTATTTCAAAAAAGAAGAAGTCATTCTCAATCTGTACAATGCTGAAATCGAAGCTTTGGAACAAAACCAGAACTTTTTATCAGCCATTCAACATTTAGAACAAACCAAGTTACAAGCAGAAAAAGAAATTACTACTCAGAAAGAAAAAATAAAACTCGGGAAAAAACTTCGTGCTGAAAAAAGAAAAACAGCAACTCCGTCAAAAATCGAACAATTCAACAAAGAAAGTCAAGACGAAGGTATTTTGCTCAAAAAAATGACACAATATTGGAATTATAAATTGGAAGATGCCAAACAAAATTTAGTGCAGTTCACCAATAAAATCAACCAATTAAAAGAAGAACGAAAAGAAAAATCGGCTGCATTGCAACAACAACTTTTTACCGAATATGCTTTTCTCAATAAAGACAAGCAACTCAAAAGTTTAGCCGAAATCTTCAACGGAAATCCGCCAGCTGGTTCGGGTGAATGTGCTGCGCCAAAACTGTTGCATTATGCTTTTCAACATAACTTAAAACCTATTTGTATGGCAGAATTTTGGTGGGGAAAATCGCCAAAATCCGAAGTTAGAAAACACCAACAGTTTTATCCAGCTTGCATGGGAAAGTGCGAACCGATTTTAAAACACATGCTCAATGGCATTGAAACCGATAAAAATCCGTTTGAAATTAATCCAGCCGATGGAAAAGAACTCGAAATTGTCTTTGAAGATGAACACATTATTGCGGTTAACAAACCCGCCGAATTCCTTTCGGTTCCAGGAAAACAAATTACTGATTCAGTACAAACTCGAATACAATCGAAATATCCTAATGCTATGATTGTTCATCGTTTAGACATGTCTACTTCAGGTATTATTTTAATTGGTAAAAACTTTGAAAGTTACAAAAACCTTCAAGCACAATTCATCAAACGGAAAGTAAAAAAACGTTACGTTGCGTTACTTGATGGAATTTTGACTGCAAAAGAAGGAATAATTGAATTGCCTCTTCGTGTAGATTTAGACAATCGTCCCAATCAAATCGTATGTTTCGAACACGGAAAACCAGCAAAAACCGAATGGAAAACCATCGAAATTCGCAACAATCAAACCTTGGTTCACTTCTACCCGATTACGGGACGAACGCATCAGTTACGCGTTCATGCAGCGCACTATTTAGGATTAAATTGTCCAATCGTTGGCGACGATTTGTATGGAACCAAAGCCAATCGTTTGCATCTTCACGCGGAAAGTATTACTTTTAAACATCCTTTTTCGAAGGAAGAAATGACAATTTCCATAGAAACAGATTTTTAATTATGAAAAAAATAGTTTGCTTTTTCTTGATAGTTTTTGGCTTACAATCTCTTGTTGCACAAGAAACTTTTACCCGAAAAGACAGTCTTCACGGCGGACTGCGTTTTGAAAGAACTTGTTTCGATGTTATGCGCTACAATCTTGATATCATCGTTTTACCAAGAACAAAAAAGATTAAAGGCAATAACGAAATTGTTTTTAAAGTAGTTGAAAATACTAAAAAAATTCAAATCGATTTGTTTGATAACATGCAAATCGATTCCATCATTTGGAACAAACAAAAATTAGATTACAAAAGAGAATTCAATGCTGTTTTTATCTCTTTCCCATCTGAATTAAATAAAGAAACAACACAATCCATTCAATTTTTTTACCAAGGAAATCCTGTAGTTGCGAGAAATGCACCTTGGGATGGCGGTTTTGTTTTTACTAAAGATAAAAACGGAAAAGATTGGATTGGCGTTTCTGTGCAAGGCACTGGAGCAAGTTTATGGTATCCAGTAAAAGACACACAAACAGACGAACCAGAAAATGGCGCAAGTATAAAAGTAGCCGTTCCCAATGGTTTAATGAATGTTTCTAATGGAAGATTTATGGGTTCGGAAAAGCTAGAAAATGATTTCACCCGTTGGGATTGGGAAGTGAAAAATCCAATCAATACCTACAATATCACGCTAAATATTGGTGATTATGTTCACATTCATGACAATCACAACGGATTGGATTTGGACTATTATGTTTTAAGCTATAATGAAGAAAAAGCCCGAAAACATTTTGAAGAAGTAAAACCGATGATGGATTGTTTTCAGAGTAAGTTTGGCAACTATCCTTTCAAAGAAGATGGTTACAAACTAGTTGAAACTCCTTATTTAGGTATGGAACATCAAAGTGCTGTGGCTTATGGAAATAAGTTTTTAAAAGGATATCTTGGAAATGATTTATCTCGGACAGGAATTGGACTAACTTTTGATTATATAACCATTCACGAAAGTGGACACGAATGGTTTGGAAACAGCATTACTTCCAAAGATATTGCGGACATGTGGATACACGAAGGCTTTACACAATACACTGAAATTGTTTTTGTAGAATGTCAATTGGGCTACGAAAAAGCAATGCAATATGCCAAAGGTTTGCAGAAAAATGTTTTTAATAGCAGTCCTATCATTGGAAACTATGGAGTTAATAATGAAGGTTCAGGCGATATGTATCCAAAAGGTGCTTTACTTTTAAACACCTTGCGTCATGTTATCAATGATGACACAAAATGGTGGAAACTGATTTTGGATTATTCTACTACTTTCCGTCATAAAATCATTGATACCGAAACCGTAATTGCTTTTTTCAACAAAGAAAGCGGAATGGATTTAACGACTGTT
This sequence comes from Flavobacterium macrobrachii, assembly GCF_014486675.1. Taxonomy (GTDB): domain Bacteria; phylum Bacteroidota; class Bacteroidia; order Flavobacteriales; family Flavobacteriaceae; genus Flavobacterium; species Flavobacterium macrobrachii. Next base: position 5,763 of record NZ_JACTAC010000009.1, on the reverse strand, counting down.
TTCAATCAGTATTTGCGTCAAACTTCTATTCCAAAATTAGAATATAAAATCGAAAACAAACGTTTATTCTACAAATGGACAACTGATGAAACTAATTTTTTCATGCCTATAAATATTAAAATAAACGGAAAGTCAAAAAGAATTTATCCCGTAAACTCTTGGGTTAAATCGAATTTCAAAGTAAAACCAACGGATAAAATAGAAGTTAGTGATAACTTCTTTGTCAAAAAATCATTTGAAAATAATTAAAACATTTCATTAAAGTAACGTTTCATTACGTAAAATCTTTCCAGTTGGAGTTTCTTTAAATTTTGGAACAAAAACAATTTCTTTTGGTTTTTCATATTTGTCCAAATCGGCAAAAATGGCGTCATCAATAGCTTGTTTTTCGCCTTCAATAACCAAAATTACTTTTTCGCCTAATTCTTTATCTTCTTTGGAAGCAACAAAAAAACGAACGTCAATTTTTCCTGCTAGTTTTTCTTCAATTTGTTCAGGAATTAATTTAATCCCGCCACTATTGATCACATTATCCATTCGACCTAGAAAGACAAATTGATTTTCATTAATCAACTCTACAATATCATTCGTTACGATTACTTCATCCGAAATCCTTGGTGCGTGAATAACCAAACAATTTCTATCATCATAGGAAATCGTAACATCTGGCAAAACAGTAAATGCCTTCTCGCCTACTTTTTTAGCAGCAATATGTGTAATAGTTTCCGTCATTCCATAGGTTTCAAACGCTTCGGTCTTTAATTTAATCAATTGCTTTTCGAGCGAATTATTGATTTTTGCTCCACCAACAATCATTTTTTTAACGCGTTTTAGTTCACTAATAGAATTCTGAGCTTGCAGCGGAACCATTGCAACAAAATCATAATCATATTCGTTATTTCGCAACGGATGTGAACTTGGAGCAACAAACTCTAAATCCAAACCTAAAATCATCGCTCGAACCAACATCATTTTTCCCGCAACATATTTCACAGGAAGACAATGCAATGCTTTATTTCCGGGCTCTAAACCAAAAAAATCGCCTGTAGCCAAAGCCGAATTGACCATTGCTTGTTTGCTCACCGAAATGATTTTTGGCGTTCCAGTTGTACCCGAAGTTTGCATTTGGATAAACTCCTTGTTATCAAACCAATCCAGTAGAAAATCGCCCACTGGTTTTTCAAAATCTTCTCCTTCTTTTATAAAACTATAAGCAACGCGACACAAATCATCCTTGTCCAAATGAAATCCGTTTAGCTTAAATTTATTATGTACATTTTCATAAGTTACTGTCATGATTTCCAATATTTTGAATAGGTTCAACTTCTACTATATTTATTTTTCCAGTTAATTTCTCTTTCCAATCGGTCCATTTGTATTTCTTACTAAAAAGGAACAACAATAAAGGAAATATAACAAAAACCGGAATTAAAACTTCCAATCCTGCCGAAGGTTCTGAATTATCTTTTAAAATTGATTCGGTTTGAAAGGCAGACCAATCGGATGTAATTAACAAAGCTGCAATTAGATTATTAGCCGCATGAAAACCCAATGCCAATTCCATTCCTTCATCCATCAATGTAATTATTCCCAGAAAAAAACCTGTTCCGATGTAATAAATCATTACGATATACCCAAGTTTTTGCACTTCAGGATTAGCGATGTGTAACGTTCCAAAAATAACCGAGGTAATAAATAATGGAAGCAATTTACTTTTACTCTTTTGATAGAGTTTAGAATAAAAATTAGTTTCAAAAAAATTAAGTTTTGTTAAAGTCAAATCAAGTAATAAAAGAAATAAAACTGATAGACAAAATACTATTATTTGGGAAAATGAATACCATTTTGAAGTTAATTGAATATCAATAATTGATCCTATAACAATGTATATTGGAACAAATAGAAAAGTATAAAAAACGCCACTAATGAACTTTTTTTGCAACGATACGACAGCAAATCCTTGCATCAAATAACCTCTAAAAACATATTCTTCAGTACTAGTTTGAATTGGAATCAAAACAATGGCTATAACCGCCAAAATAGCAAAAGGAATGGGTTTAAAATTTATTTCAAAACCTTCTGGGTTAGCATAATACATAATCACAGTTGAAGCGATTGTAAAAATACCCCAAATGGAAAACGAAAAGAAAAAACGCTTCCAATCCATTCTGCTTCTAGATGTTGTAACCGATAAAAAAGTTTGTTTGTGAAGGTATTTTATAACCAAATAAATTGCCAAAAATGCAAACGCAAAAGACAGCATTAATAAGAACAATGATAAATTTGGATTAAGGAAACTCATCAATGATTTTTCATCAGTTGGAAACGATTTTCCGCTCGAAAATGATTTAAACGCAATGGCAATCATAAATGGAATTTGTCCAATAAACGATGCACAAATTACAATTACAGAACCAACAATGTATTTCCAAAACTTATTTTCGGGTGTGACCGCATTTTCTAAAAACATACTCTAAATTTTATTTGTCTAATTTAATTTTTTTTATGCGAAAATATGGAACTTTGCAAAAAAAAATATGATTGAAGTACTTCATAATCCTAGATGTGGCAAATCAAGAACGTGTTTAGCTTTTCTTGGCGAAAAGAAAATTGATTACACTGTTATTAAATATCTTGATAATCCATTAAGAATAAACGAAATAGAAACTCTTTTGAAAAAATTAAATCTCAAACCCTTAGATTTAGTTCGTCAAAAGGAAAATATTTGGATAGAAAAATTTAAAGGTAAAAATCTAAGTGACAAAGCAATTATAGAAGCTTTGAGTCAATTTCCGATTTTAATAGAAAGACCAATTATTATTGGTAAAAATCACGCAGTTATTGCTCGTGATTTAAGCAAATCTGAAGATTCATTTAACAAACTTTTGGGAAACCTATCTTGAGTGAAAATGTATTTTTGCCATTGAATTTAACTTTATTTCAATGAAAAATATCAAACTGATAGTAGCAACTGCTCTTTTCTTCCTTTCATTTTTATCCTATGCACAACCCAATACTAGTCAAAGTAAACTGAAAGTTACTGGTAAAGTTATAGAAAAATCGACTAATTTACCACTTGAATATTCTACAATTACGCTTAAAAATATTGCCAATCCAAACCAAGTTTTTGGTGGAATTACCGATGCAAAAGGAGAATTTTCTGTTGATGTAAATTCAGGAAATTACAACATTATTATTGAGTTTATTTCGTTTCAAGCTAATGAAATCAGCAATAAAAGCATTACTCAAAACACCAATTTAGGCACTGTTTTTTTAGAAGATGGCGCTAAACAGCTTAATGAAGTTGTAGTTAGAGCCGAAAAAACTACCGTTGAAATTAAGCTTGATAAAAAAGTGTACAACGTTGGTAATGATTTAATGGTAAAAGGTGGAACGGTTAGCGATATTTTGGACAATATTCCATCGGTTTCTGTTGATGTTGAAGGAAATGTAAGTTTACGTGGAAACGAAAATGTAAAAATCCTTATTGACGGAAGACCTTCAAATGCAATTAGTGTTACCGATGCTTTGCGATTAATTCCTGCTGATGCTATAGACAAAGTTGAAGTAATTACCAATCCATCAGCTAGATATGATGCTGAAGGTGGTGGAGGAATTTTGAATATTATTCTAAAAAAAGGAAAAAACAATGGATTAAATGGAACCTTGATTGCCAATACTGGTTATCCTGAAAACCATGGCCTTAGCGGAACTATTAACTTTAAAGCAAAAGAATTTAACCTTTTTACCACTCAAGGTTATAGCTATAGACAAAGTCCAGGAAATTCGTTTACCAATTCAAGATATTTGAATGACGATAATTCTACGCGCGATTATATGTATGAAAACCGTGAAAACGAGCGTTTAAATAAATCGTATAACGGAAATTTTGGTTTTGATTGGTTTTTATCTGAAAGCTTGACTTGGACTAACATTGTAAATTATAGAAAAAGTAGTGGGAATAATGTTGACGATGTATTCCAAAATTATTATGATGGAAATTTTGTTTACGATTATACCAGAAATCGTGTAAATGAAGAAGATGGAAATAGCCAAAATATTGAATTCAGCACAAATTTTACTAAGAAATTTAAAAAAGATGGTCACAAACTAACTGTTGACGCATCGGTTTCTTCAAACGAAGATAAAAATATTGCTTTAATTACAGATAGTACAAACAATTCTGCAAATGTTTTTACCGACAATACTTTTAATGACCAAAAACAAAACAGAAATTTATTTCAACTTGATTATGTTTTACCAATTGCAAAAAACAGTCAATTTGAAGCCGGTTATCGTGGAGATTTTCTAACAAATACTACAGATTATAGTGTAATTACAAACGGAATTCCTTTACCACAGTTTACTAATATTTTGGAATATAAGGAAAAAGTAAATGCGTTTTATACTCAATTTGGAACCAAATTTAATAAACTATCAATGCTTTATGGATTACGTTGGGAAGACTCAAATATTGATGTAAACCAATTGGCTAGCAACGATTTTAATAATAAAAAATACAACAACTTTTTCCCGTCAGCATTTTTTACTTATGAATTAAATGAAACAAGTGATATTTCGTTTAGTTATAGCCGAAGAATACAACGACCAAGAGGAAGACAATTAAATCCATTCAACAATTTATCAAGCAACGTAAACATTTTCATTGGTAATCCCGATTTGGATCCAGCGTTTACCAATGCGTTCGATTTAGGATTTATAAAAAAATGGAACAAATTAACATTTAACACTTCGATGTATTTCAATGCTACATCTGATGCTTTTCAATTTGTTAGAAGACCAAACGGCGATTTCCAAGATGGTGTTCCAGTTATTATCTCTACACCTATCAACTTAGCAAAAGAATACCGTAGCGGATTTGAATTTACGTTAAATTATTCTCCATATAAATGGTGGAAATTAAACAGTAACTTCAACTTTTTCTACAACGAAACTGATGGTGATTTCAGTTACACGGATATCAACAATAATGTGGTATTTCAAAATTTTGACAATAAAGCAACTTCATGGTTCGCTAGAGTAAACTCAAAAGTTACTTTACCTTATAAAGTAGATTGGCAAACCAACATGACTTATAACGGTGCCCAAAAAACTGCTCAAGGAAAAAATTTAGGTGTTTTTGCTATGAATTTAGCTTTCAGTAAAGATGTTTTAAAAGAAAAAGCTACAGTTTCTTTAAATGTTAGTGATGTTTTTAATTCTAGAAAAAGAATTTCCGAAACTTTCCTTCCTGGAAATGTAGATTCGTATGGCGAATTTCAATGGAGAGAAAGACAAATTACACTTTCATTTACCTATAGATTTAACGTCAAGAAAAACGAAAGAGATAAACCAAGAAACGGAAATGGTCTAGATGATGGCGGTGATTTTCCTGGATAATCATCATAAGAACAAAAAAGTCCCGAAATATTTCGGGACTTTTTTTTGAACAAAATTTTAAAAAAATTATTGTTGCTTTTCTTTATTAGCTTTTCTTTCTTTTAAAAACTCTCTCATTCCACCAAAAACCCAATAAGGAATAATTGCTGTAATCAAGAAAATCATTAACCAAAAACCGATAGTTAAAACGGTTAAGAAAAGTAAGAAACCTAAATACTGTTGAAATTCAAACATGTTTTCCGGAATTTTTTTGAATTATACGCAAATGTATGAGTATTATTTAAGCTAACCAAAGAAGATTAGATATTTTATTAACCAATATTTACTAAAAATTGTTGAAAGCACTATTGTAACCCAAAAATA
>NZ_JACTAC010000099.1 GCF_014486675.1 Flavobacterium macrobrachii | reverse complement strand
TAAAACAAAAAAAGAACATATATAAACAGTACTTTCTATCGTTTGTATTACAAGTTAATCTGTACAAATCCGTGTAATCCGTGGCAAAAAAAAGTCGGAAGAACCTCTCCCGACTTTAATAGTTAAATCCTAAAAAGTACAATTATTTATTCTCAATAATCCCAGCAACAAGAGCAGTATAAATCGCCTTTTGCGTGTTGCCATTAGCTCCGGCTGTAGCACCAATAATATTAGTCGTTAGCCAATCCCAGTCAAGATCCGTGTTCTTTTTTGGACGCTTTTTCTTCAGATAAACACTATGTCTCGTGATGGAGGTTATCGATAAGATAATAGCTTTCTCATCTAAACTGTAAAGAGTATCACCTGCAATTGTATGTTCATAACCGGTGATGTAATCATAAATTACTGCATAATCCTCACTCGAATGAGTATAATATAACAACTCTTCAATGTAATGGCTTAAACTGATTTTTGCTTTTTCAGATAAATCACTGGATTGCAAAAAATCCTGTAGCGCAATATCGGGTTGACTAAGTAGCTTTTCAAACTCTTGGGGTAAAATTAGCGAACCTGTAAGGGTAGAGAAATAAGGATGCAATGTAGCTTTAGAGTGAAGCAAGGCAACAATACTGTCCGTTTCGGTTGGTAAAGGAGAATGAGCATAATAAGAAGTCAAGATTTCATTATGAATCTTTCCGGCATCATCAAACGGGTTAGAAGGATTAATAGGTGAATTATAACTCTTTTCACTGATTTTGGCTACGCTCAAAGCATTGTTGTTTTCCTTTACGGGAGTATCACAGGATATACAAACCAGTACCAGTAATAGGTACAAATAATAAATTTTCATGTTGAATGTGTTTAAATGTTACTGATAATTTTTTTAATCAGTTCATTTCGCCCGGGGTAATCTGAACAGTATGGATTAGCTTTAACTGTTGTGTTAAAACCATTTTGAATTCGAGCCAAAACTAAATCAGTCCAACAAGCTCCGCAACTCAACTGATAATGGTTTACAGAAAACAAACTAGTCAATTCTAGAATCAACAAATAGCAATGATTGTAGTTTAAAAACAGTTAAGGTCTATATGTGAGCGATATACATTTAATTAAAGTGCCTCTTATCTATTTTTCAGTATATTTATTTTTTACATCTACAAATGGATACTTACAAGGGTAATATTCTGACTTTTAATCATAATTTATTGAAATGAGAAAACTATTCTATCTGATAATACTTATAAAATCGTTGGGGTTAAATGCAGAAAATAAGTATGCTCAGGAAGGAATTGAATCCAAAAAGCTAAGTTTCTCAGAGTATGAAAAAAAAGTCATCAAAAACATAAAAGACACCGCTAAGGCATTGGATTATGCCAATCTATGGCTCAAAGAAGCAAAAAAGAGTAATAATGTGCAGCAACAAGCTTTGGCATACAAAGCCATAATGCATTTGGTTGAAAAGAAGTTCAGAATGATTTATGCCGATAGTCTATTGATCAAAGCAAAAGAAACGAAAAATGACGTCACTATTGGAGGTGTATACCTAACAATTGGCGCAGCTTTCTATGACAATAAAGAATATACCAAAGCACTGGACAATTATATCATAGCGAACAGTTATATTTCAAAAACCGAAGATCAATACTTAATTCACAAGGTAAAATACACCATCGCGCAAACAAAATATTACCTTGGATATTTTGAAGAAGCAATTGCTTTATTCACGGATTGTATTGACTTTTTCAAAGAAGAAAACGAGACTGGTTATTTAAAATCATTGCATGGAATGGCTTTGTGTTACACCCAAACAGGAAGATACGATTTAAGTTCGTTTCACAATTTGCTGGGAATAAAAACATGCAAAGAATTAGAGAACGATGAAATGATACCCTATTTTAAAAACTCCGAAGGAATAAACCAATATAAAATAAAAAAGTATCAGAAAGCGATTAAACTACTGGAGGAAACAGTACCCGAAATCGAAAAAAGGAATGATTATGTAAGCCTGACCATTACGTGGTTCTACTTGGGCAAATGCTTTTGGGAACAAAATGAAAAAGAAAAAGCAGTATCTTATTTCATTAAAACAGATCAGTTAATTACGGAGAAAAATTTTATCCGACCTGATTTACGAGAAAACTACGAACTACTTATAGAGTATTACGGTAGTAATAACAACTTAGAAAAGCAATTACAATACATCAATAAACTTTTAGCAGCAGATAAAATTCTACATAAAAACTACAAATACCTTTCGTATAAAATACACAAAGAATTTGATACAAAGAGCTTGCTAAAAGCAAAACAAGATATCGAAAACAAACTGATTTTCAATGAGAGAATATACACTATTGCGTTTGTCTTTTTAACCACTTCAATAGTCGGAGTAACTATTTGGCATTTTAGAACAAAAAGACGCTACAAACAAAGATTTAATGAAATAATGAAAAACAAACCAGCCGAAGTTTTTCAAGAGCCAGTCCATGCAAATAAATCCAAAACCAACATAAATCCAGAACTAGTAAAAGAAATACTGCAGAACCTTAAAAAGTTCGAAGACAAGAAAAAGTATTTGGAAAAAGACATAAGTTTAGTGAAAATGGCTTCAATGCTAAACACCAATACAAAATACGCATCAGTAATAATTTCACAATACCGCGGTAAAAAATTGACCAATTACATCAATGATCTAAAAATTGACCATGTAGTTGAACTATTAAAAAACCACAACAAGTACAGAAATTACACAAACAAAGCCTTGGCAGAAGAAGTTGGTTTTGGCTCAACCCAAATTTTTACCAAAGCATTCATCAGCCGAAACAAATTATCGCCTACCTATTTTATCAACGAACTAAAAAAACAACAATCCTAAAAATAGTTAGTTGCTATATATTAGTAATGTAATTACTCCCAACTAATTTACTGCTTACTGAACACTTTTTCTTTTCCACTTCGGATATACTTCTGAAATAAAAACAACCAAACCATACAATTTTGCACCATAATCTAGTAAAACATACGTTATGGCAGTCGAAGTTATTACCCGAGAAGACTTAAACGAATTCAGAACACTTCTTTTAAACGACTTAAAAGAAATCATGCATTCCAAAACCCAACAAACCAAAAAGTGGCTCAAATCTAATGAAGTCCGCAAGCTATTAAACATTTCTCCAGGAACACTCCAAAATCTCCGCATCAACGGAACACTAACCTACACTAAAATCGGAGGTATCATGTATTACGACAACGCAGATATTGATAAGTTATTAAATGGAAATAAGGTAAACGCTTTACCTACTCTATTCAAGTAATGTCATTGCGATAGCTTGTACTGAGCGCAGTCGAAGTGAAGCAATCTCATAATCTTCATCAAAGTCTTAATACTTAATACTCCAATCTTAATACTTCCACATGAACTACATCAAAAAACTTAGCGAACCTTGCGAAAACTTTGTGCCCTTAGCGGTTAAACTTTTCACTAATTACTAATCACTCCTCACTAATCACTAGCGAAATGAACTACATAAAACACCTAACCGGCTTTTTCGACCGAGTAGCAAAAGATAAACTACTCAACCCAACCCATGTAAGTTTATACATTGCCTTATTCCAATTTTGGAATTGCAATCGCTTTAAAAACCCAATCAGTATTTCCCGCGATGAAGTAATGCGAATAAGCAAAATCAGTTCGAAAGCAACCTACCACAAGTGCTTGAAGAATTTGCATGCACAAGGCTATATTAAATATGAACCATCCTATAACCCATTCAAAGGAAGCCACGTTTTTTTATTCAATTTTTCCGATGATTTGAAGCCGTTACCAAAAAGTACCAGTTCAAATTCTAAACCAGTAATTGAACAAGTAGTGAACAAGTCTTGTACAAGTGATGAAACAAGTAGTGAACAGGTTAGTGAACAAGTCCTAGTACCTTATATAAACAATATAAACATATCAAACGATTCAAACAATGAAAAGATTGCAAACTTGAACGATCAAGCAAAAAATTTTGAAGATAAAAATAATGCTGAAGATAAAATTGTCATCCCGAGCGTGTCACATCGAGCGCAGTCGAGATGCGAGGGAACTCAAAAAGAAAAAAAGTTGCGTAAAAAAAAGAAAAGTTTCATTGAACCAGACTTTCAGGAAATAAAATCCTATTTCCAAGAAAACAACTTCTCAGAACTTGAAGCACAAAAATTCTTCAATTATTTCTCCAGCATCGGTTGGCTAGTTGGCGGTAAAACTCCCATGATCGATTGGCAAGCCGCAGCACAAAACTGGATACTAAACAGCGTCAATTTCAATCACAATAACGACACAACACCGACAAATCGACCAAAATACCTCAACACCACAACCGATAAAAACTATGCCGAACCGCTTTAGTCATTGAAAGGCACAAAGCAATCTCATTCCGTCACTTCGAGTAATTTTTAAGTTTTTCACTTAAAAATTGTATCGAGAAGCTTTAAAATAATATGGAAAACGAAATAAAATCCCATTACAGCTATTCAGAAGTCATAGTATGGCTAGAAAAAAAAGGCGTCGAACTATACGGCAATCATTTCAAAATTATAGAAACGGATTACCCAATCGTGTACAAACTTATTGCCTATTTCATGAAAGACGAACCAACTTGTTTTCAATTCAATATCAATCTCAATAAAGGAATTCTACTTTCTGGTCCAATCGGCTGTGGCAAAACCTCATTAATGAACCTAATGAAATACCTAACCCCAATAGAACACAAATTCTACGTAAAACCCTGCCGTGACATTAGCTTCGAATTCATTCAAGACGGCTACCAAATCATACATAAATACAGTATCGGCAAACTCTACCAATCCGAACCAAGAACCTATTGTTTTGACGATTTGGGAACAGAAAACAACCTAAAATATTTTGGAAATGAGTGTAATGTAATGGCAGAAATTCTATTAAGCAGATACGATCTATTCATCTCTAAAAAACTAAAAACACACATCACCACAAACCTATCAGCCACAGAAATAGAAACCCATTACGGCAACCGAGTTCGTTCACGATTAAGAGAGATGGTAAACCTAATTGCTTACGATAAGTCAACACTTGATAAACGCTAACGTCAGTTCGAGTGTTTCAATAAAATTGCGATTAGCTATTTTATTGAAATGTATCGAGAACCTTTCATATAACCGAATAACCAAATGAACACAATAACCAATTTCTGGAACTACTTTCAACAAAACAACTTCGTTTTCCTACTCTTAAACGAAATCCCAAAAGGAGAACTAAAAACCCATTTCGACAAACTTATCGAAATGCTCCATCAATACAACCAAGACCTGGATATCATCATCAAAAACAAAACAAAAGGAGGTGAATTAATTATCACCGCAAACGGAAATCCTTACCTCTTCAAAGAAGTAGAATTACTAGTCCATCATGCACCAGTTGTAGAACGTTGGAAAATAACTGCATTTCTGCAACCCGAAACCAACTTAATCAAATACGAAAACGGCACCGACAAACCACTTGACTATTACGGCATCACTTTACGAATAAGCGAAATGTATTTCATTCCATTAGAAAACCCAAACAGACCAACCGATTTAGGAATAAAAGTGTTGCTCAAAAATTATATAGTATATGAAAACAATCCAAGACTTCGGGAAGCAGTTTACGTCCACATTGAACACTTAATTGGAGAAAAAGCTTTTGCGAATGACCTATTCTTTATCGAAATAGACCAACTAAAAAACGAAGATTTAGAAGACAATTGTGTACTTGAATTATACAATTTAAAGTTTTTTATTGACTCCATTGAATACGATTAAGTTTCGGCAATAAATGCTGTTTACTGCCAAAGCTTAACTGATAAAAAAGATGTTTAGTAGAAAAATAATCAGGTTTATCCTGACGAAATAACTATGAATGATAATATTCCATATCCCAATGTTCGATATCTGTCCCAATTTTTGACCAAATTTGGGACAAAATAGAGTAGTAACAACAAGAAAGTAGGTAGAAAAGGTGGGTAGATAATTAACCTAAAATCACTTTATATCATATTGCTAAGCTACTGATTTATTAAATATTAAAAAATAATCATTTTCAATTCAAGAGAAATTAACATCTAAAAGTGGGTAAATAAGTGGGTGAAAAAAATTGAAAAGTAAACACCTAAGAAACAAAACAATAAACCCGTTTTTACACAATAAACCACATTAGTTTACTATCAATATTTTAGTTTATCGTTTGCAATACAAAGTATATCATAATACGAAACAAAAGAAATCGGCTATATAACTTTGGCAAAAAGTAGGTTTTTTGCCAAAGTTATACCACAATTAAAAACCATTATGTTTGTTATTTCAAACATAAATAGTACATTTGTTCAGAATAACAAACATTTGATATGGCGACAACCAGTAAAAAGCAATCCGTTTTTCCAAAATACGAGAAAGTACTAGAGCAGATGGGAGAAAATGTAAAGATGGCTCGTAAAAGGCGAAAACTTACGATGATTCAAGTGGCGGAAAGAGCTGATATTGCGAGGTCAACTTTACACCTAATTGAGCAAGGAAGTCCAAGTGTGGCTATGGGTGCTTATTTCAATGTACTCCGGGTGCTAGGCCTACAGGATGATTTCCTAAAACTAGCTGCAGACGACGAACTGGGAAGAAAACTCCAAGACCTCGAACTTTTAAAATAACTAGTAAGATATAAATGAAACGTCAGTTCGAGTGATTTTCACGCAATGAAATGGAGTGAAAATTGTATCGAGAACCTTTTAAATTAAAAAATACAACCGTCTAAAATGTCCACAAAAACTGATATATACGTTTACGCTCATTGGATTGGAATGCAAGAACCAAAGATAGTTGGTATTTTGTCTGCACAACAAGCCAAAGGCAAGAAAGCATTTAGCTTTGAGTACGATAAGGAATGGCTCAAATCAGGACAACAATTCTTACTTGACCCCGACATACAATTGTATGGTGGGCCACAATATCCAAATCAAAAAGAGAACTTCGGAATTTTTCTCGACAGTATGCCCGATACTTGGGGTCGCACACTTATGAAACGTAGAGAAGCTCAACAGGCAAAAGAGAAAAAAGAAAAACCGAAAACACTCTATGACATAGATTACTTATTGGGAGTTTACGATGAAAGCCGTATGGGAGCATTACGTTTTAAAATAGATCCCAATAGAGATTTTTTAGATAATAACAAAACAGTTCCCACACCACCTTGGTCGTCCATTAGAGAATTACAAAATGCAGCACATATCTTCGAAAATGACGTACATAATGAAGAAGTAAATCGATGGCTATCGGTATTGATGGCACCAGGTTCTTCATTAGGTGGAGCACGACCTAAAGCCAATATTCTAGACGCAGATAAAAGTCTTTGGATTGCCAAATTTCCATCCAAAACAGATACCATTGACAAAGCTGCTTGGGAATTTTTAGCGTATCAATTGGCAACTAAGGCTGGTATTGAAATGGCACCTTGTCGTATGGAAAGAATTTTAGGCAAACACCATACCTTTTTCACAAAACGCTTCGACCGTGAAAACGGAGAACGAATCCACTTTGCATCTGCAATGACAATGACAGGAAATAACGAAGACACCATTCGAGACAACCAAGCAAGCTACTTAGACATAGCAGAATTCATCAGTAATCACGGAGCAAACATAGAAGCCAACCTACACCAACTATGGAGAAGAATAATATTTAACATAGCCATTTCCAACACCGATGATCATTTAAGAAACCATGGATTTATACTAACCAAAGAAGGTTGGATTTTATCTCCGGCTTATGACCTCAACTCCTCAATAGATAAGGACGGTCTAGCCTTAAATATTGATGCTGATAACAATGAATTGGATTTCGATTTAGCAAAAAGTATAGGTGAATATTTTCGATTAAACAATAATCAAATGGAGGAAATTATCCAACAAGTCTTAAGAGTTACAAACAAATGGAAAACAATGGCAAATGAAATCGGAATTTCCCGTAACGAACAAGAATTGATGGAAAAAGCGTTTAAACTATAAACAATAATGAGAATCATTCATTTTGCAGAGACATTAAGAGAATTATAAAAAACAGATAACAATTTTAAAGAGCTTCAGAAAAAATTACTTCCTACAAATAAATCTACACAAGAAGGAGTTCCATTTGTAGAAATAGCTGATACATTTGTTCGCTAAAAATTTAAAGTTAGTTTTCCTGTAGAAAATAATATTGATAAATCCCCTGATATAAAAATTAAAGCTACTGACACTAATGATTTTTTTTCATTGAAGTTTCATCACTCAATGAAAACCAAGAAAGAATCACAACAAGAGATAATTATTATTTCTTTCATAAAAATTTTCATTACCTACCTTCATATTATAGTTTGGTAACTATATACAAGTTTACGATATTTAAAAACATATTTAGGTGTAGTAGTACATTCTAAAATTGTAGATAATAATAAAGAGGAAGTAATTACTATCGATAAACATATTTATAGAAAAAAAGTTATAAAAGACCTAAGCTATGAATCATTATACATAATAAGAATTCTGAATTATTGATTTCTAATGAAACTTTCAAAAAAAGTATATAAAACATTT
>NZ_JACTAC010000098.1 GCF_014486675.1 Flavobacterium macrobrachii | reverse complement strand
CTATTCATTTTTTTATGAATTGTTCAATCAAAAATGATAGAAAGCATCATCTATGTGTTCGATTTTGTAATTTTTTCCTTCTTTGTGAATGGCAATAATATCAAATCGAATTTCAACATCCAAGTCATTTGAAATTACATATTCATTTACGGCTTTTACCAACAATTGGATTTTTGAGGGTTTTACAAAATCTTGTGGTAATCCAAAATCAATACTCGATCGGGTTTTTACTTCAACGACGGCAAGGATATTTTCTTTTTGGGCAATAATATCGATTTCCGCTTTTTGAAAAACCCAGTTGGTTTCCAAAATGTCATAGCCACTTTTTTGCAGAAATTCTACAGCTAATTTTTCACCTTGTTTTCCTAGTTCGTTGTGTTCAGCCATTTTTAGATTGTTAGACTTTTTAGAACTTTAGACTTCTTAGATTTTTAAAAAATCAAAATGTCTATTCAAAAGTTACTTTACTTTTCTCTACAGTTACTTCCATCGTGATTTGTTTCCCGAAAATCAGAGCGCGATTGTCTCGAATATGTCCAGCAGGAAAATTATAAATCACAGGAATATTTAATCCTTTGATTGTTTCTTCAATGATTTCCAAGGCATTTTTTCCCCATGGAATTTCGTTATCTTTCATATCGGTCATGCCACCAACGATGATTCCTTTTAAACTGCTTAAACAACCGTTTCGTTTTAGGTTCATCATCATTCGGTCGATGTGATACATGTATTCGTCTAAATCTTCAATGAAAAGAATTTTGTCTTCGCAGTCAATGGCAGATTCTGAACCCAACAAACTGTATAAAATTGATAAATTGCCGCCAACTAATTCGCCTTTGGCTTTACCAACATGATTTAAAGCATCGCAATCCAATTCGTATTCGAGTTTATCTCCAAACAAAGCGGTACAAAGTGAATTTTTGGCATCATCGGTTGCTCTTGCCACACTTACTGGCATAATGCCGTGTATGGATTGAAAACCCATTCGGTTTAAATGACTGTGCAAAACGGTTACATCACTAAAACCAATAATCCATTTTGGATTTTGCTTGAATTTGGTAAAATCGAGTTTGTCGATAATTCGAACCGTTCCATAACCGCCACGAATACACCAAATGGCTTTGATATTTGGATTGTCCAATTGTTCTTGAAAATCTTCGGCACGTTGTTCATCTGTTCCAGCTAGTTGATGGTGAAATAAACCAATTGTTTTGCCAATTTTTACTTTCAAACCCCAACCTTCAAGCATGTCAATGGTTGGTTTTAAATTGTCTTCAACGTTTTTTCGAGCTGTTGATACGATGGCAACGGTATCGCCTTTTTGCAAAAATGGTGGTGTAATCATCTTTTTTTGTGAATGAAGATTATGAAAAAATAAAGAAAATAGAATATAGAGAATAGACTTTTTCACTTTTGGGTTTTAATAAAATAGTAGCACAAATATAGAATTATTGTTCTGTTTTCTGCAATTTCTAGCCCAGATTGAAATGGAAATCCTTTTTATCTCGTTTTTTTTAACGGGATAAAAAGATTGGAACGAATAGCAGGAAATAGCTCCAAATAAATTGCTTATTTTTGCAAATTATATACGAAAATTACAATGTTAGAAAATCCAAAAAGATATACAATTACGGCAGCTTTGCCTTATACAAATGGTCCGATTCACATTGGTCATTTGGCTGGTGTTTATGTTCCGTCTGATATTTATGCGCGCTATTTGCGTTTGCAAGGAAAAGATGTGGCGTTTATGTGTGGTAGCGATGAACACGGCGTTGCGATATCGATGAAAGCCAAAAAAGAAGGTATTACGCCGCAAGAAGTAATTGATAAATACGACGGAATTATTAGAAAATCGTTCATTGATTTTGGAATTTCGTTTGATAATTACTCGCGAACTTCGTCTAAAATTCACCACGATACCGCGCAGGAATTTTTCAGGAAATTGTATGATAACAACGATTTTATAGAAGAAATTACCGAGCAATTGTATGATGCTAAAGCCGATCAGTTTTTGGCAGATAGATTTGTGATTGGAACTTGTCCGAAATGCGGCAACGAAGAAGCGTATGGCGATCAGTGTGAAAAATGTGGTTCGACTTTAAATGCGACCGATTTAATAAACCCAAAGTCAACGATTACAGGCGAAACACCAATTTTAAAATCTACAAAACACTGGTTTTTGCCATTGGACAGATACCAAGATTCTTTACAAAAATGGATTTTGGAAGATCATGCCAAAGATTGGAAAACGAATGTTTTAGGTCAGGTAAAATCGTGGTTGGACGACGGTTTGAAACCACGTGCAGTAACTCGCGATTTAGATTGGGGAATTGACGTTCCGGTGGAAGGCGCAGAAGGAAAGAAACTTTATGTGTGGTTTGACGCACCAATTGGATACATTTCGGCAACAAAAGAATGGGCTGCAAGAGAAGGAAAAAACTGGGAAGATTACTGGAAAAAAGAAGATACTAAACTCGTTCATTTTATTGGTAAAGACAATATTGTTTTTCATTGCATTATTTTTCCGGCGATGTTGAAAGCCGAAGGAAGTTTTATTTTACCCGATAATGTTCCTGCAAATGAGTTCTTGAATTTGGAAGGAAACAAACTTTCTACTTCTAAAAATTGGGCAGTTTGGTTGCACGAATATTTGATTGATTTTCCAGAAAAGCAAGATGTTTTGCGTTATGCATTGACATCAAATGCTCCAGAAACTAAGGATAACGACTTTACTTGGAAGGATTTTCAGGCGAGAAATAATAACGAATTAGCGGCTGTTTTTGGAAATTTCATCAATCGTGTGGTTGTTTTAACTAACAAATATTACGACGGAATTGTTCCAACGCCAAATGAATTTACAGAAGTTGACGAGCAAACTTTAGCTGAATTAAAAGCTTATCCAGCGGTAATTTCATCGTCTATTGAAAGATACCGTTTCCGTGAAGCGCAAGGTGAATTAATGAATGTTGCACGTTTAGGAAACAAATATCTAGCTGATGAAGAACCATGGAAAATGGTAAAAGAAAATCCAGAACGTGTACAAACTCAAATGTATGTGGCGTTGCAAATTGCTGCTGCTTTACAAATTTTGTGCGAACCATTTTTACCGTTTACTTCTGCAAAATTAGTAAAGACGTTACAATGTAACGTCTCTACAACATGGGATGATGTTGCTTCAAAAACCGATTTACTTCCTGCAGGACATAAAATTGGTGAAGCAGAAATACTGTTTTCACAAATAGAAGATGCCGAAATTCAAAAACAAATAGATAAACTGGAAGCTACAAAAGTTGCCAATAAAGCAGAAAACGCCGTGATTGAAGCACAAAAAGAAACGTCAACATTTGAAGATTTTTCAAAATTAGATTTACGTGTTGGAACCATTATCGAGGCTGAGAAAATGCCAAAAGCCAACAAACTTTTAGTATTGAAAGTTGATACAGGCATCGATGTAAGAACCATAGTTTCGGGTATTGCAGAACATTTTTCTCCAGAGGAAGTAGTTGGTAAACGAGTTACGGTTTTAGTAAACTTAGCACCAAGAGCATTGCGTGGCGTTGAAAGTCAAGGAATGATTTTGATGACGAATTTACCTGATGGAAAATTGATTTTTGTAAATCCGGATGTTGATGGAGTTTCTAATGGCGCGTTGATTAGTTAATTTAAAAATTATAACTCCGTCAGAGTTTTGAACTCTGACGGAGTTTATTAATATATATGAACCCAAAAATAATAGCCTTCGATGCCGATGATACACTTTGGCACAACGAACCTTATTTTGATGAAGCGCAAGCCAAATTCTGTGAACTATTTGCAGATTATACTTCCAAGCAAGAGATTTTACAATTGATTTTAAGTCATCAAGTGAAAAATCTTCCGTTGTATGGGTTTGGAATTAAAGCGTTTACACTTTCTATGATTGACTCTGCTTTAGAATTAACCAATCATCAAATATCGGGACAAGGCATTCAAAAAATTATTGATATTGGTAGAGATTTATTGCAAAAACCGGTTGAACTTTTACCCGAAGTAGAAGATGTTTTACAGCAGTTAAAAGGAAAATACAAATTGGTAGTCGCGACCAAAGGAGATTTGAAAGACCAACACCGAAAATTACACGATTCTGGAATTGGACATTATTTTCATCATATTGAAGTGATGAGCGATAAAAAAGAATTGGATTATGAAAAAATGCTTGGTCGTTTGGACATCAAACCCGATAATTTTATCATGATTGGAAACTCTTTAAAATCGGATGTTTTACCAGTTTTAAATATTGGCGGACACGGTTATCATGTTGCTTATCATACCACTTGGGAATACGAAAAAATTGATTTTGAAATAGAACACGACAACTTCAAATCGCTAGAAAACATTATTGATGTTTTAGCTATTTTATTAAAATAATGTACATAATTAATTTTCTAATATTAAGAGATTAAGACTTAATGATTCTTAATCTCTTAATGGTTTAAATCTTAAAAATGGTTTAAATTTTAAATTGCAAGATGAAACAAAAATTAAACCTCGATACTTGGAATAGAAAAGAACACTTCCTGTTTTTTAAACAAATGGAAGAACCATTTTTTGGTATGACAACCCGAATTGATTGTACCAAAGCGTATGAAAAAGCAAAGCAACTCGGCGTTTCGTTTTTTACTTACTATCTTCATAAAACGCTGGTTGCCGTAAATAGTTTGGAACCATTTCGTTACCGAATTATTAATGATGAAGTTTATATTTTTGATCAAATTGATGCTTCGGCAACTATTCTTAGAGAAGACAAAACATTTGGTTTTTCATTGATGAAATATGATGAAAACGTAACAGTTTTTGCCGAAATTACTAAAAAAGAAATCGAACGAATTCAAAACACAACCGGATTAATTACTCGAGATTTTGACATCAATTTAATTCATTTTTCGGCAGTTCCGTGGATTGATTTTACGTCTTATTCTCATGCTCGAAGTTTTACTTTTCCTGATAGTTGTCCAAAAATATCATACGGTAAAATGACTGATGAAAATGGCAAAAAATCAATGGCTATTGCAATTCATGTTCACCACGGATTAATGGACGGATTTCATGTTGGGCAATTTTTAACTTTATTACAAGAATTGATGAACGAATAAATTTCTTAACTTTACCAAAAAAGAATTATTATGTTACAAAAAAGTATCGAACAAGCGCTGAATAATCAAATTCGCATTGAAGCAGAATCTTCTCAAATCTATTTGTCAATGGCATGTTGGGCTGAAGTACAAGGACTTGAAGGTGTTGCGCAATTTATGTATAAACAATCTGATGAAGAACGTCAGCACATGCTGAAATTAGTGAAATATGTAAACGAAAGAGGTTCGCATGCAAAAATTACGGAACTAAAAGCACCAAAAACTACGTTTGGAACTTTCAAAGAAATGTTTGAAGAATTGTATAAGCACGAATTATTTGTTTCGAATTCAATAAACGAATTGGTTCATATTACTTTGGGTGAAAAAGATTATTCTACACACAATTTCTTGCAATGGTATGTTGCTGAACAAATAGAAGAAGAAGCGCAAGCAAAAACCATTTTGGATAAAATCAATTTAATTGGAGAAGATCGTGGCGGATTGTATTTGTTTGATAGAGATATTCAACAAATTGTGGTTACAAGTTCTATCTCTTTGAACCAAAATATTTAATATTTTTATTTAGATTGCTTAAAAATAATTATATTTGTAACGAAATATAATTTGTTTGTTTTGAGCAAAAAAGAAAAAGATAAGAAGAAAAAGGACAAGAAAGAAGCCTTAAAAAAAATCAAGGTTGCTGAAAATTGCAAGTCCAAATGTTGTGAAAAATATAAGAAAAGTGAAAACAAGCGATGCTCGCGTTGCCCAATGTTTGACCTTTTTAAAAAATAAATCCTTCAAAAATTGAAGGATTTTTTAATTCATATAAGTCCAATTTTGTCCATCACTAATCACTATTATTGTTCTTAAATTACCTTCATACATATATATCTGTGAACTTCCAACTGTAGAGTTTTTAGGAAACAAAAGATTTGTTGTTGTAACAAGTTGAGCAGTAACTGCATCTTGAATATTTCTTATAATATAAACCCTTCCTGGAAATAAGTTTGGATTTGGTAATTGAAATTTATCATCTGTTGCAAGTGGATTTAAGGAAATATAAACACCATCGTCAATTAAAACCGCTATTCCACCATTTCCAGTACCATTTCCGTTTAAAGTTACTGTTTTTAAAGATAAATTTCCATTAATATCTAAAGTACTTAATGGAGTTGTGGTATTAATTCCAACTTGAGAAAAAACAGAAAACTTTACCCCAAAAAAAAGCAGTAAACAAAAAAGGTAATTTTGTTTTTTCATGTTTTAATTTTTTTTTAAATGTAAAGAAATAATTATCAAGTTATTAAATCAAAAAAACAAACATACTGGCGAAAACGTTTTCGTGTTGACAACTTGTCAATTTTTAAGTTAAATTTTTTTAATAAAAAAACAAAAAGCGATAAAAAATTAATTTTATCGCTATAAATTAATAAATACTTAAATCTGTTTGAAAGAATTTAAAACTAAAATTATATCATCTCCATATTTTTCCGCTCTAGCTTTTCCAAAGCTTGAAATATTTTCTAATTCTGAAAAAGTTTTTGGATTTTTTTTAGCTATTTCTAGTAAATGAGAATTATGGCAAATTCTAAAAGCCGACCAATTTAATTTTTCAGCTAAATCGTTTCTCCAACTTCTTAAGGCTTTGAAAGTTTTAAGCTCATCGATTGTTAAATCATCTAGTTGTAATCTATTTTCTGATTTCTGAGTTTTCACTACTTTGGGTTGGTAGAAAACTACAGCCGACCAAAAATCGATAGTTCCAGTTGTTACAAAATTAGTTGACGTAAGCTTCACTTCTACTGAGTCTAAAAACTCATTCATTTTAGCTTAATCATTTTGACAATGTTCTTTGCTTAATCGAATATTAAATACCTTGATATTCATGATTACTCGTTTTAGAAATTATTTTCCTAACAAAAGAATATCATTGGCTACAACTTCGGTAACATAGCGTTTGTTTCCGTCTTTATCGTCATAACTTCTATGCGTTAGTTTGCCTTCAATGGCAATCTCTTTGCCTTTTGTTACATATTTTTCAATAAGTTCAGCAACTTTTCCCCAAGCAACAACGCGATGCCATTCGGTTTGTTCTACTTTTTCACCTTTATCGTTGGTGTAATAATCATTTGTAGCGATAGTTATGTTAGCTACTTTTTTTCCTTCTCCAAAAGTTTTTACTTCTGGTTCTTGTCCTACGTGTCCAATTAATTGTACTTTGTTTTTCATTGCATTCATGGCGTTTAAATTTAAAATGTTATTGTTAAAATATTTTGTTTTGTTGAAATTCACAAAGTCATTGCATTTGATTTTTGAAATTGCTATTGAAATTGTTTCCTTCCGACGATGCAAAGTTGTGACAAGTGCAAAACGTTATTCGGTTGTTAGTCGTTTACTTTCGTTTGTAAACGTTTGTTGTTGTTTTTATTGTTGATTTACAGTTATTTGTGTTTTTTGTAAAATGAAATTATTTTTTTGGTATATTGCGGTTATAAATGAGTTGGGCGTCATTTTAGCGGAACGAAAACAAAAAAGTATTAATCATAAAATAATTTAAATTTATAAATGTTTAATTTATTCAAAGGAAAGAATGAAATGAAAATTTCAGAAACATTAGATTTTTGGGGATTATCAGAGAAAAATGAAAAAGTAAAAAACTTTATCAAATCAAATAACTTTGATAAAACGGAAATTTTTATTGGTGACAAAGAATGTATTAATTCTAAATGTACTGCATCTTTATTATTCAAATCTGTAAATTTGTTTAAGCATGATTATTTTATACCTAAAGAAATATTTACAGAAACAAAAGAAGAAAGTTTTTTTATTGGATTCACAATTGGAGATTTTTATGGGAATCCAAAATTTCCATCTGAACTTCCTTATAATTTAACACTTGAAGATGGTTATGAAGATGTAAAAAAGAAACTTAATGTAAGTTCATCAAAAATAACCAAATTAGAGGATTCTGTATATTATCAATTTAACTTTGATAAGTTTTATGTTTTAACATATTTTAGTTTAAATGACAAATTGATATATTTAGTTTTCAAGCTATTTGAAAAGTCTGAACTAAGTAAAATTGAACTTCAAAAATCTTTCAAAATACAAGACAAAAATCTTAAATCAGAAAACTTAACTTTATTAGATGCATTAAAAAGCAAAAAGCCAACATTTCAATG
Source organism: Flavobacterium macrobrachii (assembly GCF_014486675.1). Taxonomy (GTDB): domain Bacteria; phylum Bacteroidota; class Bacteroidia; order Flavobacteriales; family Flavobacteriaceae; genus Flavobacterium; species Flavobacterium macrobrachii. The sequence continues at coordinate 321 of NZ_JACTAC010000098.1, read as the reverse complement.
GGAACAAAGAATGTTAGAAGGTGATGATATTTTTAATAACGAAAACATTTCAGCGACTTCAAAACAGTTAGATATTTATATTGAAAATTTAAAAGATGCTGTGTTAAAAAGAAACTCAAAAAGCATATACAATTCAGTCAAAAAAAATGTTCTCTCATTAAATAAACTTAACGAAAAATTAGATTATTTTATTGAGACTACGGAACGAGAAGAATTATGTAAATTTATTGATGAATGCATAATAGCAACAGGTTTTGAACTTGAGAATGGTTTTGATATGACACAAGAATGGAGAGAATGGTAAAAAAACGAACGTACAAT
>NZ_JACTAC010000097.1 GCF_014486675.1 Flavobacterium macrobrachii | reverse complement strand
GAATAGAATATAATAATTTATTGAATTTGAATATCTTTACCCCAAATCATAAGCTATGAAAAAACAACTACTATTAATGACATTTTTGTTTACGTTTAGTCTTTTTGGACAGAAAAAGATAGCGGAACAAGTCTTAAAACTTCAAAAGGAAAATACTCACTTCAACAAGGTGTCAATTTTAACACCAAGTTTGTTTATTGATAATATTGATGTAAAAAAAACAGTAAGTGAAGCAACTTTGGCTAAAGCGGACTTGGTAAAAATTAACCAAATAGTAACGACAAAGAATGATTTTATCGAGTTGGAAATTCCTTACCAAAACCAACTGATTTCAGTCTTATTATTCAAGGTTAATCCATTTGCCGAAGATTTTAAAATTGACACAGATAAAAAGAGAAACATTACCTATCAAAAAGGAATATACTACCGTGGAATTATTAAAAATGATGTGAATTCGGTTTCGTCATTCAACTTTTTTAATGGAGAATTTAACGGAATCATTTCAAGTGAATCATTAGGAAATTTAGTAATTGGAAAACTAGATAAACAAGGAAATCAGTTAGATTACATTGTGTATTCTGACTCAAAAATGAATATTGTAAACGATTGGAGTTGTAATGTTAAAGAAGATGGTTTTGAAGTCGACCAAAATTCCACTTTGAATAGAGAAGTTAATACAGCCAGATGTGTTACTTTTTATTTTGAAGTAGATTATAATTTATATTTACAGAATAACAGTAATTCGACAACAACAACAAATTGGATGACTTCTGTATACAATAATGTACAAACATTGTTTTCAAACGATGATATTACGACTGCATTAAAATCAATTTTTATTTGGACTTCTCCGGATATTTATGATGGTATTGGTAATAGTTCTAGCGATTATCTTGATGCTTTTGCACAAAATCGTCCAGTTTTTGATGGTGATGTAGGAATGTTGGTAGGAATAGATCCAGGTGGTTTAGGTGGAGTTGCCTTCCTCAATTCAGTATGTAATTCGTTTAATTACTCTTATTCTGATGTAAATTTTAGTTTTAATACTGTTCCTAATTATTCTTGGACAATTAATGTTATAGCACATGAATTCGGACATTCATTGGGTTCGCCTCATACGCATGGATGTTATTGGAACGGTAATAATACTTCAATTGATGGCTGTGGAACACAAGCTGGTTATCCAGAAGGAAGTTGTCCTCTAGGTCCAATTCCAACGACAACTGTAAAAGGAACAATTATGAGTTATTGTCATTTAATTGGAGGAGTTGGAATAAGTTTTGCAAATGGATTTGGTCCTCAACCCGCTACATTGATACAGAATAGAGTTAATAGTAAAACTTGTCTCAGTGCTGATTGTGTAAATACTTGTAATAACACCGCGGCAAACATTAGAGCAACAAATACAACAGAAACATCTGCTCTAATCGAGTGGGAAGATGTTGGATCTGATGAAACATCTTGGCAGATAGCTGTTAATCAATATGGTTCAGCAGCTGGAGTTTGGCAAAATATTGGAGCTGTTACTAGCTTTTTAGTGACAAACTTACAATCAAACACCTATTATGAATTTAGAATTCGACCAATTTGTACAAATATCACACCTGTTACAAGAACTCAAATATTTGCAACTGCTGGTAACTACTGCGGTGGGATGATTTTTACTGATACTGGAGGTGTTTTTAATAATTATATTGATAACCAAACATTGGTAAGAACAATGATTCCTAATATACCGAATCAAAAGCTAACAGCTAATTTTACAGAGTTTCAATTAGAAGACACTTACGATTTTCTTTTCATTTATGATGGTCCAGATGATACTTACCAAGAGTTTAATTTGGGTAATGGTTTTACTGGAGCAAATTCACCTGGAATAGTAACTTCCACATCAGTAGATGGTTCTCTAACATTTAAATTTACATCAGATCAATTTGTTACTGACTCCGGTTGGATTGCTTCTATTTCTTGTTCTCCTTCGCTTGGAATTTCTAATAATGATTTTATTGATTTTAGATACTATCCAAATCCAACAACAGGAACATTGAATATAAAATCAAATACCTCTATTTCAGAAGTATCCGTTTTCAATATTGAAGGTAGAAAGTTATTTAATCAAACGTTAGACACATTGGAAACTTCAGTTGATATTTCACAGTTTGCTATTGGAACCTATTTCTTCAAACTAAAATTTGGCGAAAAAGAAGCCAATTTCAAAGTGTTAAAAATGTAGTTTTAGCATAAGAATTCAATAAAAACAGCCGTAAATCATTCTATATTTACGGCTGTTTTTATTGAAATAAATCTATGAAATCTGTGTTTTCTATTCTAACATTTGCATCAATTCCAATGCTTTATTAATCGATTTTACATTCTCAAAAGTCAACAACAATCGTAAACCGTTTTTAGTTTCTTTCTCTTTCATTTTGCAAAGGTTTCCTTGTTGTTGTACAAACCTTAGAACATTAGTAAAACGTTTTGAAGTATAGTAATCTGATTGTTGGTCAGCAATGAAATAACCAATCAATTTACCTTGTTTCATTACAATTCTTTCAATGCCAATTTTGGTTGCAATCCATTTGATGCGAATACTGTTCAATAATGCTTTTGCTTCTTTTGGCAACGGACCAAAACGGTCAATCAATTTGTTTTCGTATGAAACAAGTTCTTCTTCTGTTTTGCAAGCACCAAGTTCGTTGTAAAGCGCTAAACGTTCCGTAACGTTGTTGATGTATTCGTCTGGGAAAAGCAATTCAAAATCAGTATCGATTTGTAAATCTTTTACATATTCTTTGGTTTCAACATCGGTATCGGTTTCATACAAGTCTTTGAACTCGTTTTCTTTAAGTTCTTCTATGGCTTCGTTCATGATTTTTTGATAGGTTTCAAAGCCAATTTCATTGATAAAACCACTTTGTTCTCCACCTAACAAATCACCAGCACCACGAATTTCCAAATCTTTCATAGCAATGTTAAATCCGCTACCTAGTTCGTTGTATTGTTCCAATGCTTGAATACGTTTTCTTGCGTCTTCAGTCATAACAGAATAGGGCGGACAAATGAAATAACAAAACGCTTTTTTATTGCTTCGACCAACACGACCTCGCATTTGATGCAAATCGGAAAGTCCGAAATTATTAGCGTTATTAATGAAAATCGTATTGGCATTTGGCACATCTAAACCACTTTCGATAATCGTTGTTGCTACTAAAACATCAAAATCACCATTCATAAAACTCAACATAATTTCTTCGAGTTTGCTTCCTTCCATTTGACCGTGTCCAATTCCAACGCGAGCATCAGGAACCAATCGCTGAATCATTCCAGCAATTTCTTTGATATTTTCAATTCGATTATTGATGAAAAAAACCTGTCCGTTTCGCTGAATTTCATACGAAATAGCATCTCGAATAATTTCTTCGTTAAATCCAACTACTTGTGTTTCTATTGGATAACGATTTGGCGGTGGCGTTGTGATTACCGATAAATCTCTCGCTGCCATCAACGAAAACTGTAATGTTCTCGGAATTGGCGTTGCCGTTAACGTCAACGTGTCCACATTGGCAGCAATCGTTTTCAGTTTATCTTTTACGTTGACACCAAATTTTTGTTCTTCGTCAACGATTAACAATCCTAAATTTTTAAATTTTACATTTTTGTTGACCAATTGATGCGTTCCGATAAGAATATCCAGTTTCCCAGATTCTAAATCTTCCAGCGTTTGAGCTTTTTGTTTGGCAGTTCTAAAACGGTTTAAGTAACCAATTTTTACCGGCATTTCTTTTAATCGTTCGGTAAATGTTCGGTAATGCTGATACGCCAAAATGGTTGTTGGCACCAAAACGGCTACTTGTTTACTATTATCAACGGCTTTAAATGCCGCTCGAATAGCGACTTCTGTTTTCCCGAATCCCACATCGCCACAAACCAATCTATCCATCGGACGATCTTTTTCCATATCGGCTTTTACGTCAGCTGTTGCTGTGATTTGGTCTGGCGTATCTTCATAGATAAACGAACTTTCCAATTCTTTTTGCAAATAACTATCGGGCGCAAATTGAAATCCTTTTTCCAATCTTCGCTTGGCATACAACTGAATTAAATTGAAAGCTATATGTTTTACTCGTGCTTTTGTCTTTTGTTTTAAAACTTTCCAAGCATTAGAACCCAACTTATAAATCTTTGGTGGCGTTCCGTCTTTTCCGTTGTATTTGGATATTTTGTGTAGCGAATGAATGCTTACATATACAATGTCGTTATCCGCATAAACTAATTTGATGGCTTCTTGCGTTTTTCCTTCCACCTGAATTTTCTGCAATCCGCCAAACTTACCAATTCCGTGATCGATATGCGTTACATAATCGCCTACGGAAAGTGAATTCAGCTCTTTTAGCGTGATGGTTTGCTTTTTGGAATAGCCATTTTTGATGGAAAACTTATGATAACGCTCAAAAATTTGATGGTCAGTATAACAAGCTACTTGATGTTCTTCGTCAATAAAACCTTGGTATAACGGTTGCACAATGGTATGATATTGTTTGCGGATGTCTTCACTGTTTTCTTCATCTAAACTTTCAAAAATATCATGAAAACGGTTCGCTTGATTTTCATTGGAACAAAACAAATAATTAGTAATTCCGTTGAAATGATTGTCGCTCAAATTGTTCAACAATAAATCAAATTGCTTGTTGAACGACGGTTGCGGTTGTATGTGAAATTCAAAAGTTTTTGTGGTTTTGAACAATGGTTTATTCGTCAATTCTACGATAGAAAAATCCAACGCTTTGCGCAAAAATCCTTCTTGGTTTAAGAATAAATGTTCTGGCGAAGCGTGTTTAATGTCTTTCGAAAGTTTGTCAAAAGTTTCAGTTGCTTTTTCGAATAATTTATCCAATTGTGCCAAAACCATTTCACTGTTTTCTATCCAAAGAATGGTTTTGTCGTTGATATAATCTAGAAAACTTTCGCGGTTTTCTTTGATAAACTTGTTTTCCAGATTGGGAATAATGGTTATCTTGTTTTGTTTCTCTACCGAAAGTTGCGACTCTACGTCAAACGTTCGGATGCTGTCGACTTCATTGCCAAAAAACTCAATACGATACGGATTGTCATTGGAAAACGAAAACACATCGACAATTCCGCCACGAACCGAAAACTCTCCAGGTTCAGTGATGAAATCTACCCGTTTGAATTCGTATTCGAACAACACTTCGTTGATGAAATCAATAGAAATGTTATCACCAACAGCAACTTTTAGTGTGTTTTTATCCAATTCTTTTTTGGTGACTACTTTTTCAAAAAGCGCTTCAGGATAGGTAACAATTATCGAAGGTTTTTTTCTGGAATTGATGCGGTTCAATACTTCGGAACGCAATAAAACATTAGCATTATCGGTTTCTTCAATTTGATATGGTCTTCGATACGAACTCGGATAAAACAACACATCGTTTTGTCCTAACATTTGCTCCAAATCATTCAAATAGTAAGCTGCTTCTTCTTTTTCGTTAAAAACCAACAGAAACGGTTGTTCGGCTTTCTTGAAAACCGACTGAATGATGATAGAAACCACCGAACTCGAAAGTCCTTTGCAATGTATTTTATTTTGTGGAACAGTTAAGCTTTCCGCAATTTGCTTGACTTTATTAGAACTTTCGTAAATAGAAAAAAGCGATGACTGGCTCAAAATTATTTAATTGGAATAAGAGATTTTCTTTTAATTTTTGGCTGATTTGATGGTGGTTGAATAGCTTGTGGCTGTACTCTGTTTTTTTCAACACTTATTGCCCGAGTAGTATCTAGCATTCGTATCATATCTGCTTCGCCATCTTCAATCTTAATTTGATTTTTAGTGTCTATTTCTGCAAATTGTTGTTGCAGCGACTCTACTTCTTGATTAATTTCAGGAATTAATTTTACAATCTTTTGATCAGGAATACTATTCAAGTTGATATAAAGATTCAGCGTATTTATTTTTGTGGTAACAGCCGAAATTCTACTTTTAATTTCGGGTTTGTTATACGTGGCAGGAATGTTATTGTTCAGTTCTGCTGCTTTTTTAGATAAGGTTTTTGCCTTTTTTTGAAAAGCACCAATACTAGTTTTGGGTTTCTCTGAAAGCTCTTTTAGAAAAACGCGCCATTCAGCCCAGTTTTGGTTTAGCGATTGCGTACTTTGGTTCAAAGGAAAAGCGTTGAAATTCCAGCTTTTATTGATGGTAGCAAAAATAGCTTCTCGTTTCTTAACCTCTTTTTGTTGTTCTACAAGCAATAGTTGCTCATCTTTTTTACAGGATATAAAAACAGACAAACTCAGTAACGCTAAAATAATTTTGTTTTTCATAGGTTGAAAAAATACATTGCAAAAATACAAAGGTAATTCGAATAACTTAGCATTAAACACATTTTAAGATTTGTTTAATTTCTTCAAAACAACTTCACGAAAACGTTATCTTTGCACCAAGAAACACAAACTAAATTATGACTACTAAAATTCTTATTATTGGTGCCTGCGGTCAAATAGGTACTGAGTTGACTAAAAAACTAAGAACCATTTATGGAACGGACAATGTTATTGCTTCCGACATTAGAAAACTAAATATCGATATCGTTAACGAAGGTATTTTTGAAGTAGTCAATGCCTTAGATTTTAATCAAATTGAGCATTTAGTAGAACAATATCAAATTACCGATGTCTATCTAATGGCGGCTTTGCTTTCGGCTACTGCCGAAAAAAACCCAGCCTTTGCTTGGGATTTGAACATGAATTCCTTGTTTCACGTATTGAATTTAGCCAAAGCTGGAAAAATTCAAAAGATATTCTGGCCTTCCAGCATTGCCGTTTTTGGACCTACAACACCTCGCGATAATACGCCACAATACACCATCATGGAACCATCAACCGTATATGGAATTTCAAAACAATCAGGGGAACGTTGGTGTGAATATTACCATAACATTTATGGTGTAGATGTGCGAAGCATTCGTTATCCAGGATTAATTTCTTGGTCAACAGAACCAGGTGGAGGAACAACGGATTATGCCGTAGATATCTATCACAAAGCACTAGAAAAAGGAACATTTGAGTGTTTTCTATCTGAAGAAACAGCCTTGCCTATGATGTATATGGACGATGCCATTCGTGCCACGGTAGAAATCATGCAAGCGCCAAAAGAGAACATCGCTATTCGTTCTTCTTACAATTTAGGCGGAGTTAGTTTTACACCAAAAGAAATTGCCGAAGAAATCAAAAAGCACATTCCAGATTTTACCATTACTTATAAGCCTGATTTCCGTCAGAAGATTGCTGATAGTTGGCCAGCTAGTATTGATGATACCTTTGCTCAAAAGGACTGGAACTGGAAACATCAGTTTGATTTAGAAAAAATGACAGTAGAAATGCTTGAGAATCTAAAAAAATAAAGCGCTACTTTGTTAAAAAGTAACGCTTTATCGACAACAAAATAAACAAACCTTTATTTTAATATTTTAATTCGGATCTTGAACAATTGGATCTCTAAGCGATTCCAATACTGCTACCACTTCATTGATGATGCCTGTATCGGTAACACCGTTTAAGCCAGCCGCTTGACCTACATAACCAATAAATTTAGTATAATCTGCATCAGTAGATTTTACACCCATTCTTGGGTTTTGAGCAGGATCGTGTGCAGCTACCATGTTTAATCCAGAGTAAGTATTAGTGGCACCACCACCAGTGTTAGCAGAGAAGAAATCAGTTAAGTTTTTACTCAATACAGCAACATTGGTTGTATTTCCTCCAACCACTTCGCCTACAATAGGAGCAAAGTGAGCACCAAGATTACCTTCTGAACCAGCAACAATATCGGCTACTATAAGTACAATCGTGCTATCCACTACTGAACGATAACTCAATCGTCCTTTTTCAATCATTTGTCCTGGGTTGTTTGGATCACTCACTTTTGTAGTTCCACCCAGTTTTTGATACAAACTCATCTGTGCAGGAGAATCATTGTCGTCATCACTGCAGGATGCAAGTCCAAATAGCGCTACGGCTACAAACAGACCTAAAGCTAATTTTTCAAATTTTTTCATAGTATTCGTGTTTAGATTAATTAAATATGCGTTGAACGCCTCTCGAAAATTTATAACTGAAGCTGTCTTCATTCATTACCGGACAAGCTTTTTTCTGAGCCAGTTCATTCGATATGACGTAGCGTTTAGCTTTATAGTTTCCTTTGGCAATTAGTTGATTAAATACTTCTTCAGAGTTGATTACTTTGTTGTCATGAAAGTATACCACCACACCTTTTTCAAGATTGATGCGGTCATTTTTTACGCCAGGAATGGATTTTAAGTTACGGTGAATTTCTTTGGCTTTAGCCGAGTCAATAGCTTCTTCAAAGTCTATTCTACTAATTTGAAGTGTTGCATTATCATATACAACCGGTTTGGCAGTGGCAATATGAACTACCAATACCACAAAGAGTAAACCTACTATACCTAGTATGCTTACCGCTGCAATTTTAATTTTTTTAGGAATTCTCATAACCAAGATGTTTTTGTTTCTTCACTCATTTACGAGAACAAAAACAACTTGGTTTTATTTTTTTGAAATTATTTTTTAGACTTCAATTCCTCAATCAGTTTATCCTCAAGATGAGATTTGATTTTAACAACTGCATTTACATCGTCGTTAGGAATAGTCATCGATAAAACATAGTGTTTTATTTTCCATTGATTGCCTACTTTTAGTAACACACCCGAACCTCTACAGATTTTCATTTGCGTGTCCAGCAGTTCGTCAAACCACACTATTTTTTTATCATCACTAAAGTAGATATTGCGTTCCAGCGCTTTAAAGTTCCACGCTTTTCCTTTGTCAAAATAGGGTTTGGCATAGGCTTGAAATTCCGTTTTATTCCAGTTTTCAGTAGCGTCAGTGCCGATGAAGATAGCATCTTCCGTCATCGCTTCAAAGTAGCG
>NZ_JACTAC010000096.1 GCF_014486675.1 Flavobacterium macrobrachii | reverse complement strand
AGGTCGCGGATGGCTTTTCTATTCATAGTAAAATTGGCCGCTTTTGCCGATGGAACTACGGTAATGCCTTGTTTTTCGTAGTCATAAAAACGCTCGGTTCTTATGGCTTCAATTTCGGGAACAATAAAGTCGGGATTGTGTTTGGCTACAATTCGGTCGAGTTCTGCTCCATCAAGCATGTTGATGACTTCAAACCCGTGAGCCACTTGCATAGCTGGAGCGTTTTCATAACTATCGACTGCAATTATAGTTTGCCCAATGCGTTGTGCTGCAATGACGAATTCTTTTCCAAGTTCGCCTGAGCCAAGTAGTAGTATTTTTGACATTTGGATATTATTTTAAACCATTAAGGTATTAAGAAAATTAAGATTTTACACTTAATGAAACTTAATACCTTATTGGTTTTGTTTGTGAAAATTATGTCTCTTTATGCTAAAGCCTCTTTGATTCTTCTCATGGCTTCAGTAAGTTGTTCTTCGCTGGTAGCATAAGAAAAACGGATGCAGTTTGGATTGCCAAAAGCGTCTCCTGTTACCGTGGCAACATTAGCTTCGGATAGTAAGTACATCGAGAAATCGTCGGCATTGTTGATTACTGTTCCTCGCAATGTTTTTCCAAAAAAAGAGGAAACATCTGGGAAAACGTAGAATGCACCTTCGGGAACGTTGATTTTCAATCCCGGAATTTCTTTGATTAATCCCACAACTAAATCACGACGGCTTTTGAAAGCGGCAACCATTTCGTTTAGTACGCTTGGATCAGCATCAACAGCTGTGATGGTAGCTCTTTGTGCTATAGAATTGGCTCCAGAGGTTACTTGTCCTTGCATTTTGGTACAAGCTTTTGCAATAAATTCTGGTGCGCCAATGTAACCAATTCTCCAACCAGTCATGGCAAAAGCTTTGGCAACTCCGTTTACGGTAATCGTTCTTTCAAACATTCCAGGAATGGAAGCCATGCTACAAAATGTTCCCGAGAAATTGATGTGTTCGTAGATTTCGTCGGCAACAACGTATATGTTTGGGTATTTTTTCAAGACTTCGGCAATGGCTGTAAATTCCTCGCGAGAATAAACAGAACCACTAGGATTACATGGCGAACTGTACCAAATCATTTTAGTTTTTGGTGTAATTGCTGCTTCTAATTGTTGTGGTGTGATTTTGAAATCGTTTTCTATTGAAGTAGGCACTTCCACAGGAATTCCGCCCGACATTTTTATAATTTCTGAATAGGAAACCCAATATGGTGCAGGAAGAATTACTTCGTCGCCATCGTTAACCATGCATTGAGCAACGTTGTATAACGATTGTTTTGCTCCGGTAGAAACTACAATGTTTGCCGGTTTGTAATCTAAATTGTTATCGCGTTTGAATTTTCTGCAAATGGCTTCTTTTAATTCAAGATAACCATCAACGGGTGAATAGGTTGAGTAGTTTTCGTCGATGGCTTTTTTGGCAGCTTCTTTGATAAAATCGGGTGTATTGAAATCGGGTTCGCCCAAACTTAAGCTGATGATGTCTTTTCCTTGTGCTTTTAATTCTCTTGCCAATGCTGCCATTGCCAAGGTTTGTGATGTAGAGAGATTGTTAATTCTGTCTGATAATCCGTTGCTCATTGTTGTGTTGTTGTAAATTATTGTTTAAATAGTAAACCATTAAGAATGTAAGAAAGGTAAGGTTCGAACTTATTGACTTCATTCTTAATGGTTTGTAATTTTTTTGTCTTTTTTAAGCTAACTGTGGCTGTTTTCCAAGTTCTTTTAAATGTTTGAAATGTGATATGATAGCTTCTCGTGTTGTTTTAAATTCGTAGTAAGGAAGTTCACATTCTTTGGCTGTTTGTTTTACAATTTCAGCTATTTTTCCGTAGTGAATATGACTGATATTTGGGAAAATGTGATGTTCAATTTGGTGATTTAATCCGCCAGTATAGTAGTTGATTAACCAATTTTTTGGAGCAAAATTTGCGGTGGTGTATAATTGGTGAATTGCCCAAGTGTTTTCCATTTCCCCGTTTTCATCAGGAATTGGATTATGAGTGTCTTCAACAACGTGTGCCAATTGAAATACGACACTAAGAATAACTCCAGCAGTATAATGCATTACTAAAAATCCTAATAAAACTTTCCACCATGTAATTCCTAAAACCATTGGAATAACTAACCAAATTGAGAAGTAGATAACTTTTGTAATCACTAAAGTTGTCCAACGAATAGCTGGTTTTTTAAATTCACCATACGATAAATTTCTTTTCAAATAGCGTTTCATTTGAAGGAAATCAGTAGTGATTGCCCAATTGAAAGTTAATAATCCGTATAAAATAAAGGAGTAATAATGTTGAAATTTGTGGTGACTATACCATTTTGCTTCTTTGGTAAAGCGTAAAACTCTTCCTGCTTCTAAATCTTCATCATGCCCAAGAATATTGGTGTAAGTATGGTGTAAAACATTATGTTGCACTTGCCAATTGTAAACATTTCCAGCAAGAATGTAAATGCTTCCGCCCATGATTTTATTTAACCATGATTTGCTGGAGTAGGAACCGTGATTTCCGTCGTGCATTACGTTCATTCCAACGCCAGCCATTCCAACGCCTATAACGATGTTAAGCAATAAATAAGCCCAAAACGGCATGTCCATTGCTAATAAAAAGAAATAGGGCGTTAAGAAAATGGTAAACATTATTATTGTTTTTAAATGCAGTTTCCAGTTTCCAGTCTTTTTTAAATTGTTTTCTTTAAAGTATGCGTTTACTCGTGAATTTAATGTTCTAAAGAACTTTAAGTTGTCTTTAGTTGAAAATGTAGGTGATGTGGTATTCATATTCAGTATTCAAAATTTTTTCAAATGTAATTATTATAATTTTTTTATAACTGATATTAATCATTTTTTATCAACTAAAACAGTATTTTTGTTGAAAATTCAAATTCATGGAAGAAATTATCAAACAATTTCCTAACGTTACTGATAATCAAGTACAACAATTTCAAAAACTAGAAGCATTATACCACGATTGGAATTCAAAAATCAATGTAATTTCTAGAAAAGATATTGATGAATTATATACCAAACATGTTTTACATTCGTTGGCTATTGCAAAAGTTCAACCCTTTGAACCCGGAACTTATATTCTTGATGTTGGAACTGGTGGAGGTTTTCCAGGAATTCCGTTAGCAATTTTATTTCCGGAAACGCGTTTTTATTTGATTGATGTTATTGCCAAAAAAATAAAAGTAGTTCAAGCAGTTGCCGAAGCATTGGAACTTAAAAATGTAAAAGCAGAACAGCTTCGTGCCGAAAATGTAAAAGGCGATTTTGATTTTATTGTTAGTCGTGCTGTGACGAATATGCCCGATTTTTATTCTTGGGTAAAAGACAAAATCAAAAAGCAAAATAAACACGAATTGAAAAACGGAATTCTATATCTAAAAGGTGGCGATTTAACCGAAGAATTGGCTTCTTTTCCAAAAGCTACTGAATATAATATTTCAAATTTTTTCTCAGATGAATTTTTTGAAACTAAAAAAGTGGTTCATTTACCTTTGAAGTTTAAAGCATAAAAAAGCCGCTCAAAATGAGCGGCTTTTTGTTATTGTTTTATTATTTTTTTTGTAATATTTCCTTTTTCGCTAGAAATAGTAACAAGATATAATCCTTTGTTTAGTGATAATGGAATTTCAAAACTTCCATTTAAAGTGTTATTTTTTGTTTCATAAATTGTTTTTCCTAAAATGTCACTTACTTTAATATCTGCCTTTTCAATAGTGTAATATGTATTGATTTCGATAGAATTTATAGCTGGGTTTTTTATCCATAAACTCTGAAATGCAATTACATTAGTGGCTAGTTCTCCATTTAAAATTTCACTGATAGCGAAAGCTACATTGTTTTGATTTAAAGTTACGTGATTTTCATTTACAGTTGGAATGGAAGATGCTACAAAAGGAGTAACGGAATTTGAGTTTATAGGTGCATATAAATTATTGGTGTTTGAAATAGCCATTGAACTCCACGTTGGGATAAAAGTAAAATAATCAGCATTCAAGTTATCAAAAAATTGAGTTAATAATGGATCGTCTCCTAAACCTTCTTCAAAACCAGTCATGTCAAATCTGCCGCCAGGAGCAGTGTCTAATCCATCGGTAAATGTTGGTGCTTTTGAATTTGCTAAACTTTCAAATCCTGTTACCCATACAATGACAACAAATTGTTGCGCTCTCAATCTACTTACTTGATTTGTTTGATTAGCTGCTGGTGTAAAACGAAGATTTAAAATAGCTCTTTGTGTACTGCTGATGTTGAAAGTGTAATTCATTACCTCAAAATTTGGAGAATAATTCATAGCTCCATTACTGGCTCCATTTGAAATAGTTACATTTCTAACTGTTGTTGGAAATCCCATTGTGTTTAACTCGCTCTGAAATGCTGTTCTAAAATTTGGTGCGCCAGTTGGTAATAAAGATGCAGATGCAGTATTGAATTCAAACGCACTTCCAGTTTGTAAATGTCCTTCAAAATGGTCAATTAACATTTGTCTAGCAGCAGGACTTTTTAATAAACCATCTACCACTGGTTGAACGGCTGTTATGCCTAATGGTCCATAAGCCATGTAATTAAATAAGTGTTGAAATCCAATAGGAACATTAGCGCCTTGATGTGGAGAATCGAAAGATATGTATAATCGTGTGTCGTGATTTAAGTTGTTTATTTCCATGTAACGCAAAGCATAGCGAGAAATTAATCCACCCATGCTTGGACCAATAACTACGTTTTTATGATTTCCTACTTTTTGAGCATTAATTTGATTAATAAGTTCAACTAATATAAAAGCATTTCTTTGAATAAAGTCAACTCCGCCATCAACTACTGTAGTTGTATTTGCTCTAGTATATGTTGGGAAATTTAGTAAAACAATATCGTAACCTTCTGTTCTTAAATAGTCGGCAAGATTTTGACCCGTTCCATAGTCAAGCGATGAATAAAGTGTTGCAATATTTCTTGTATCGCCCGGATCAAAACCATCTACCAGAAAAATAGGTTTGTCTAAAATACCATCATTTGTATCTAGAAAAATTTCGTATTCACCTTGTCCAAAAAACGCCTGATTTTCTCCTTGACCTTGATAAGGTATTGTAGCGGTAATGTCAGTAACTACGTTTGGTAGAAAATTTTCATTTGAAGTTCTAAATGTGTTGTTTTTCTTTTTGTTGTTAATGTTTATGGAAAAAGATTGTTCAATTGAATCGCCGTTTGTAAACGTTATTTTACTTTTGATAATTTGTTTTCCAGTTGTTGGAAAGTTTACTGAAAAAGGAGAATTAATTGGAATTGTTCGCCATTGATTTTCATTATTTATCAGGAAAGAAATAGTTTCAATTTTTCTTGAAGTTGTATTGAAAATCATATCGTCCTTTAAAATAAAAGTTGCATTTTTACTGTCAGACTTTGAAAGGGTTGAAGCTATTAAGTTTATTTGATATTCATCAAAAATTTCAGTTGTATTTTGTTTTGCTTCAAATTGTTGGTTTGCATTTATATAAACTAAATTATTGTCAATGCTTTTTTGACTAATTTTTTCAAAATCTGAAATTAGAATACTTAATGGAATTACGTTTTGGGCAAAGCCTTTGTTGGCATTTTCTTTGAGTTTCTCCAATTTAGGAAGTCTTTCTAAAAAGTCAGCGCGTTGTATTTCGTGATATACTTGATAAAAATAGTTGGTTGAAACATCCTCTTTTTTTATGGATGTGGCATTTGAAATCCCAAAAACTCTATCATAAATAATTTTTGTTTTTGATTTCTCTTTCAAAAGAATACAATTGTCTTCTTGAGCAAATAGAGAAAAACTAAAGATAATGCTAAGGAAAAGAGTAATTTTTATTTTCATAATAGATTTATTGAATTTTTGACAATCAAAGATATAAAAAATTCATTTTTTAAACAATAAAAAAAGTCCAAGCCGAAACTTGAACTTTTAGGTTTATTTTTCTGAAAAATTATTCTCCCAAAAACGGATATCTGTAATCAACCGGTGTAACAAATGTTTCTTTGATTGTTCTTGGAGAAACCCAGCGTAATAAATTTTGCATCGAACCAGCTTTGTCATTTGTTCCTGAAGCTCTTGCACCGCCAAATGGTTGCATTCCAACAACTGCTCCAGTTGGTTTGTCGTTAATGTAGAAGTTTCCGGCGCTGTTTTGTAAAGCGATAGTTGCTTCTTCAATAGCATATCTATCTTGACTGAAAATTGCTCCGGTTAAAGCATATTCTGAAGTTTGATCAACTAATTTTAAGCTTTCCGACCAATTTGCATCTTCATAAACATATACCGTTAAAACTGGACCAAAAAGTTCCGTTTCCATTGTAGCATATTTTGGATTAGTCGTTAAAATAACCGTAGGTTCAATGAAATAACCTTTTGATTTATCATAATTTCCACCAAAAATAACTTCGGCATCAGCATCTTTTTTGGCTTGGTCGATATAAGAAGTCAATTTGTTAAATGAACCTTCGTGGATTACAGCGGTTACAAAATTGCTAAAATCTTCTGGCGAACCCATTTTGATTGAAGCTAATTCTTTGCCCATTTCTTCTTTAATATCGTTCCAAAGTGATTTTGGGAAATAAGCTCTCGAAGCAGCCGAACACTTTTGTCCTTGGAATTCAAATGCGCCACGAATAGTATTGGCAACAACTTGTTTTACATTGGCACTTGGATGAACCATGACGAAATCTTTTCCACCAGTTTCACCAACGATTCTCGGGTAAGTTTTATATGTATGAATGTTGTTTCCAATTTTTTTCCAAATTTCTTTGAATACAAATGTCGAACCTGTATAATGAACTCCAGCAAAATCAGGATGTGCCAAAACAGTATCGGTAATCATCACTGGATCGCCAAAAACTACATTGATTACACCATCTGGAACGCCAGCTTCTTTGAAAACATCGATGATTATTTTTGCCGAAAATACTTGACTGTCACTTGGTTTCCAAACGACAGTATTTCCCATCAAAGCTGCACTTGCCGGCAGATTTGCCGCAATCGCTGTAAAGTTAAAAGGTGTAATGGCATAAATAAATCCTTCAAGCGGACGATATTCTACACGATTCCAAACATCTGAAACTGATTTTGGTTGATCTTGATAAATTTGTGTCATGAATTCTACGTTAAAACGCAAAAAGTCAATCAATTCACATGCAGCATCGATTTCAGCTTGAAAAATAGTTTTTGATTGTGCAATCATTGTTGCGGCATTAATTCTAGCACGATATGGACCAGCAATCAATTCGGCAGCTTTTAAGAAAATCGCAGCACGTTGTTCCCAAGCTAAATTTGCCCAAGCAGTTCTAGCTTCAAGTGCCGATGAAATGGCTTTGTCAACATGAGTTTTTTCTGCTAAGTGATAGGTTCCAACAATGTGTTGGTGATCATGTGGCGCAGACATAGTTTTGGTATTTCCGGTACGAATTTCTTCTTTCCCGATATACATTGGAACATCGATTGTTTCGTTCCACATTTTTTTGTAAGCGGCTAAAACTGCTGCTTTTTCGGGTGAATTTGGTGCGTATGATTTTACGGGTTCATTGACCGCTTTTGGGACATTAAAAAATCCTTTTAGCATAATATTTGGTTTAAAAACGTTAGACTTTATATAATTAGACTACTCGATTGTTGAGAATAATTTAATTTTATACAAAAGTACAAAGGAATTTTTGAATTATTGTTAAGAAGAAATCAAAGATTGTTTGCTTTAAATTGAAATTAATTCAAAGCAAATGGTGCACTCAATTTGAATGTAGGAACAATAACTTTAAAGTTTCGGGTAGAAGTAAAATTAATCATGTTGAAATGACCTCGCATTGCACCAAAAGGTGATGAAAGTAAACAACCAGAACTGTAAGTGTGGGTTTCTCCTGGTTTTAAAACAGGTTTTTTTCCAATAACGCCTTCGCCGTCAACAATTTCAAGATTATTTAGTGAGTCAAATATTTCCCAGTGGCGAGTTACAAGTTGTACTGAATCTTTACTGTGATTCTCAATGGTAATCTCATAACTGAAGGCAAAATGGATTTTGTAGTTCTTGAAGTAAGTGCCTTCAAAACTAGTAGTAACTGAAATTTTTATGCCTCGTGTTATTTGAGTAACCACTTATTGCGATTTTTTATTGTGCCAAATTTACAAAAAATACAATTCTTAATGCAATTTTAGTGTTAATTTTTAGTAAGTTGCGTCTATAGAATTAGCAATGCCTTTTCCAATGATTCTATCAAAGCGTTGGTTGTTTTCTCTATAATAGACTAAGGCAAAGTAATTGTTTTCGGTTTGATGAAAATTACCGTCAACTGCATTTTCTTCATCAAGATTTCCATTTGCATCAGAAATTACATATTGGAAATTTGTAAAACCTTGTTTAATCATTAATGCTTTTTCATATATACCTTTTTCAGCATTATATTCCATTTTAGTTTCTTCATTAATAGCAAAATTATTAAACATTCCGTTTACGTATATTGACTTTTTGCCAAAATAACTTGGAGCTGAAAGAGTGAAGAATACCCAAGCATAATCAGCTTCTATTTCGTTGCGCAATGCATTGATATTTTTAATTATAAAATTTCCGTTTATGTCAGGAAAAAAAGTGTAAGGGCTATTTGCCCTTGCTTGACTCGGATATAAATGTGAATTATAAATTCCACCATTTGTGTCTATTCTGGCGATGTTGTTATTTGCTGCTCGAATATCTTTGTTTTCAAAAAATAAAAATTCATTTCCTGCCCAAAATTGAGTTTCAGAATCATATCGGTAAATTAAATCATTACCAATTGTGTATTGTGGTTTGATATTAGTAATGGCATTGCTAAATTTTCCGTTTTGAAGTAACATAACTTTTACGTTTTGTAAAGGGCTTTGGAAATTGATAGTAGAAGATTTTATGCTAAATTCAATATTATGTTTTTGATTAATTACTGATAAGCTTCTTGGTCTTTTTACTTGCATTGGAACCGATACTAATTCTTCGTAAAGAATAAATTTTCTAGAGAAAACCACTTCTTTATCATCATTCAGAATTTTTATCACATAGTTGCCGCTAACTCTAAACTGAGTAAAACGATTTGGGAATGCTAATTTATAATGTG
>NZ_JACTAC010000095.1 GCF_014486675.1 Flavobacterium macrobrachii | reverse complement strand
ATTAATTTGTAACTTGCTTCAAGGTTGCTCATAATTGTATTTGATTGGTAGTCAATACAATGTACTAATTTTTAGTGTTTTGAGCAACTTTTTTTATAATGCACTACGGGTTAAATCAAATAAGAAAGTCGCTTAGAAAGCCTAAAAATAGCCTTGTAAGTATAGAAGAGTTTTGTGAGTATACAGGATTAAAAATAGAAGAGGTGAGAGGCGCTATAATAGATTAATGTTCATTTTTTAAACAAGTTGTTTCATTTTTTAATTCAAGTTTTGTATATTTGATAAGTCATCAAAAGACATTAAAATTGAATAAAATTAAAGGGGCACAATTCGGGGTACTTTAAAAAGTAAACGCAAGAATCCTTTGAATTATAAGGCATACGAGATTGGGTTAGACTCCCATCTTCTCCACATAAAAAAGCCGAAGTCTAAAACTTCGGCTTTTTTATTTTTCGTTTTTCAATTCTTCGGCTACTTTTTCTAAATCAGCATACCATTCAGTTCCAAATTTTCTAATTAAAGCTTCTTTAACGAATTTATAAACAGGAACTTGTAATTCTTTTCCCAAAGTACAAGCATCGTTACAAATATCCCAACGATCATAATTCACGGCAGCAAAAGTTGAAAAATCTTTTACTCTAATGGGATATAAATGACAAGAAACAGGTTTTTTCCAATCTACAATTCCTTGATTGTAAGCTTGTTCAATACCACAAAGTGCTGTTTTTCCATCAAAAATCACATAAGCACAATCTTTATTATCAATCAAAGGCGTTTCTAAATCTTGATCGGTTCCAACAACCCAAGTTCCTAATCTTTCGATAGCTTCAATACCTTCTTTGCGAAGAAATGGCTTTACTTTTGGATAAATTTCTTCTAAAATTTTAGTTTCTTCTTTGCTTAAAGGTGCGCCAGCATCACCATCAACACAACATGCACCATGACAAGCCGAAAGATTGCACACAAAGTCTTTTTCTAAAATATCTTCTGAAACGATTGTTTTTCCTAGTTGGAACATTTTTCTTGAATTAGAATGCAAAGGTACGATTTGCCGTTAAAATATTTGTAAAAACCTCGTTTATCCTTTTGAAATAGAATAATTTTGCAAAAAAAATTACCATGAATATTGATTTTAGAGAAATAGTAACGGCAACAATGGTTCTTTTTGCAGTAATAGATATTGTTGGAAGTATTCCAATTATCATCGATTTAAGAACAAGATTTGGTCATATTCAATCAGAGAAAGCGTCAATTGTTTCGGCAGTAATTATGATTTCGTTTTTATTTGTAGGAGAAGAAATTTTAAAATTAATTGGAATTGATGTCAATTCGTTTGCCGTTGCTGGAGCGTTTGTTTTATTCTTTTTAGCCTTAGAAATGATTTTAGGTATTCGATTGTATCGTGATGAAGAAGCTAATTCGGCATCGATTGTCCCGATTGCTTTTCCATTGATTGCTGGTGCTGGAACGATGACAACATTGCTTTCGCTTCGAGCAGAGTTTCATTCGATAAATATTATTATAGCTATTTTGTTGAATATTATTTTGGTTTATGCCGTATTAAAATCGTCTTCCAAAATTGAAAAAATGTTGAGTAAAAACGGACTAAGTATTATTAGAAAAGTTTTTGGAGTTGTACTTTTGGCAATTGCTGTTAAATTATTTGCGGCTAATGTTAAAGGTTTATTCGTTTAAATCTCAAATTTGTACTTTTGTATCATAAAGTTTTACTTAATGAAAATTTTCACTACCATATTAATAGTTGTCGCTTTTGCATTAATCGTTTTTAATGTAACGCTTTTGGATTTTGAAAACCCATTAGAAGGCGAAAGTTTAGTTGCTTTGATTGGAATAGCTGCAGCATTGTGTGCGGTTTTTATTCTTTTGATTTTTAGAATGTCAAAAAAAATCGAAGACAAATTAAAAAACTAATTTCTACCTATGTTTGATGTTTTGATAATTGGCGGTGGCGTTTCTGGAATGTCATGTGCTTTGGTTTTGGGTTCTGCTCATAAAAAGCCATTTGTAATCGATAAAAAAATTGGCATCATAACACACCAAAAAGCTTCGTCGCTTCAAGATGCGCTTTTCAATAATGCTTATGGAATTCCGGCTGGAAAATTGGGTTCAGAACTTTTAACAGAAAGTATTGAGCATTTGAAAAATCAATATGCGCATATTGACCAAATTGAAGGCGAAAAAGTTTTAAAAATCGAAGGTGAAGCAGGCAATTTTACTGTTGTTACCAATAAAAAAAGCTATTCATCCAAAATAGTTGTCATTGGTATTAGTGCTGGAAATCCGTTTACCATTGAAGGTTTGGAAGAATACGTTGTACCACATCAAAAAACAATTCCCGAGAAAAACCGAATTCAATTAAAAAATACTGACCATAAAGTAACCGAAGGTGTTTATGTTACCGGAACTTTAGCAGGTTGGAGAAGTCAACTTTCTATTGCTTCAGGAAGCGGCGCAGCTGTTGCTACCGATATTTTGACGCTTTGGAACAATGGAGTTCATGTTCAAGTTCATGACAGTATTAGGAAATAAATTACTTCAAAACCGCTTTAATCATTAAATCGTCTTTCAACAAAATTTGATAATACTGTGTTTCTCCAAAAAGTTGTCGCGCAAATTCAGCAGTTAAATGCGTGTTTACTATTTGCTTATTGTTGTTAAGTTTGATGTCTAATCCAGCATTTTTAAGGTAGCTTTCAAACTTTGAAATAAAGCTATCGTCTTTTTCAAAATTGGTTAAAAAAGTTGTGTAAGTCATATTTTTAAATGCATTTCTGTCTTTGTCAATTTGTTCAAATACAAAATGATCAACAACACCCGAATTTAATAGGTAAGCCAAACCTTCTTCGCCTTTTTTTACTTCAAGAGGCACAAAAATATCGGGAACGATTCCGCCACCTCCATAAACGATTCGTCCTTTTTTGGTTTTAAATTTTAGCGAATCGGCAACTTTAATTTTGTCTTTGGTATATAATTCGCCGTTTTCAAAACGCGTTTCAAAATCATGACTGTATTTTTCACCTTCGCCTTTGGTATAAGGTTTTTGAATCGATCGACCGCTTGGTGTATAATATCGAGCTGTGGTTAATCGAACGGCTGAACCATCATCAAAATCCATTTCGCGTTGCACCAAACCTTTTCCAAATGAACGTCGACCAACAATTGTTCCTCTATCATTATCTTGAATTGCTCCAGCCAAAATTTCGCTAGCAGAAGCCGAATTTTCATCGATTAAAATAGTGACTTTTCCATTTTCAAAAATACCTTTGTCAGTAGCAAATGTTTCGTTGGTAAATCCTTTTTTGTTTTTGGTAAAAACAATTAGTTCGTCTTTTTTCAGAAATTCATCGGCAATTTCTACTGCTTTTTCCAAATATCCGCCGCCATTGTTTCTAACGTCTATGATAATACTGTTCGCGCCTTTTTTCTTCAACTGATTTAATCCAGTAATGAATTCATCATACGTGTTTTCGGCAAAGCGATTGATTTTGATATAACCCGTATTTTTGTTGAGCAACAATGCAATATCAACACTTTTGATAGGTACATTTCCGCGAGTAACGGTAATGTTTATCTTTTTGTTTTCGGTTTTTCTAAAAACGGTCAAGTTTACTTTGCTTCCTTCGTCTCCTTTTAGCTTACTAAATAAACTGTCTGATGGTAAATTTCTGTCAAAAAGTTTTGTTTTTCCAGCATATAAAATTCGATCACCAGCTTGAATTCCAGCTTTTGCAGCTGGACCATTTGGTAAGGGATTTACAACGGTAACGGAATCTTTATACATGTAGAAATTTACACCAATACCAACAAAGTTACCTTTCATAATCTCGGCTTCGGTGGCTTGTTCACTTGGTGGAATGTAAATGGAATGTGGATCAAGTTTTTCTAAAATACTATTTACTGTCAAATCTACAATCGAATCAGAATTAACATTGTCAACATATTCGTTATCGATGAAATCAATCAGTCGGTTTAGTTTAGCTTGACTAGCATTTTTTGGAGAAAGTTTTCGATTAGGAAAATTAATCATACCGCCAATCATGATGCCAAGTGCAACGCATGAAAATAGCAATATAGGTAAATATTTTTCCTTTGATTTCATTGTTTTGAAAACGAATTAAACTTCTAAATCTTTTATTTGAACAACTTCTACACCAGCTTTTACTAGAAAGTCCAATCCGGAGTCATCGCGATAACCGTTATGGAAAACAACACGTTTGATTCCTGATTGATGGATGAGTTTACTGCATTCTTTGCAAGGCGAAAGTGTGATATAAAGGGTTGCGTTTTCGCAGGTTTGGGTTGAACGCGCTACTTTTGAAATGGCATTGGCTTCGGCGTGAAGAACATACCATTTGGTTAAACCTTCGTCGTCTTCGCAGCAGTTTTCAAAACCAGATGGTGTTCCGTTATAACCATCGGAAATTATCATTCTATCGCGAACGATGATGGCACCAACTTGTTTGCGTTTGCAATAGGAAAGTTTGCTCCATTCGGTTGCTATTCTAAGATAGGCAACGTCGTATTTGTGTTGTTTTTGTTCTTTCATAAAATTCAAATGGTTTCCTTTTTAGCCCCGATGGAAATGGAAATCCTTTTTGTTTTTTTTGCAATTGCACCTCGACTGCGCACGGTGTGACAAAAAACAAAAAGATTGTAATGAACAGCGGGAAAAAGGATAACAAAGATACCTAAACGATTCGCTTCTAGAAATAGTTTAAGATTTATTTAGTTAAATTTAATTTTGCCAAATTTCGCTTTGGAGAATCATTGGTGTTACAACTCCAATGATGAAAGCTGAAACGGTTAAAATCCAGTCGCGTTTTGAGAATTTGAATAGGGTTTGAAAGATAAAAGCTAGAATTAACGTGGCAATAACAATGATGATTTGGGCAGCTTCGATTCCTAGTGCAAATTCAAACATGGGTAATAATTTGTCGGTTGCTGAACCAGAAAGTATGCTGTTGAAATAGTTGGAAAAGCCCAATCCGTGAATAATTCCGAAGAAAAGTGTCACGAAACCAAGGAAGGTCATGTTGTCTTTTTTGGCAGATTTTCCGGTGGAATAGATATTAAAAATTGCGGTGATTAATATCGTTATTGGAATTAAAAATTCGATAAAGGTTGGGTTGATTTTTACAATTCCAAAAACAGCAAGAAAAAGTGAAAAAGTATGTCCAAGCGTGAAAAGTGAAACAAGGATTAGTATTCGTTTCCAAGCTTTGGCATCATATGGAACGGTTAATGCGAGTAAAAATAAGACATGGTCATAAGCATTTATGTCGAGCACATGCTTTAAGCCAATATTGAAGTAAATCCAAAAATCAGACATAGCAAAAGTAGTTTTAGGTATGTAAACTTAGTAAAAAAATTAAAATCGAGTTAGAAATTAGCTCAAAACATTGTGGGTTGACTTTATTAGATTGGGAAATTGAATTATATTTGCACAACTAAAACCAATAGTATTATGTCGATTTCAGATTTATTTGATAGTGAATTTAAGAATAGAAACAAAGGTCATTTTTCGGCTATTGTTCGTGTTGCAATTGCCGATGGCGATTTGAGTAAAGAGGAAAAAGAATTTTTGGATAAATTGGCTAGTCAGTTAGAAATTTCTGCGGCTGAGTATGAAGAAATTTTAGAAAATCCTCTAAAATATCCTATCAATCCACCGTATTTGCATTCGCAACGTTTGGAGCGTTTGTATGATTTGTCAAGAATGGTTTATGTAGATCATATTCTTGGACCAAAGCAAAAAGAAATTTTAACCAAATTTGCTTTGGCACTTGGTTTTACTCCAGGAAACGTTCCTTTTATCATTGATAAAGCGTTGTCACTTTTAGTTATGAATGTAGATTTGGATACGTTTGTTTACGAAATGACACACATGAATAAGTAAAAACAGAAACTCCCGAAGAAAATTTCTCGGGAGTTTTTTTATTATTTTATTTCAAAATCAAATAATTCTTTAACAGAAATATCTAATGCTTCGGCTAAGACTTTAACAGTTGATATTGTTGTGTTAATTTCTCCTCTTTCAATCCTTCCTATTTGAGAAATAGGAATATCGGCTGTGAACGCTAAAACTTCTTGGGAAAGATTTTTATTTAAGCGAATTTGCTTTAAATTTTCTCCAAACTTCTTGATATACTTGATGTCTTTTACATTGTTCACTTTGTAAAATTGAACAAAGCATTAAAAATTTTTAAACGCATATATGCGCTATTAAAATTTATTTTTTATATTTGAAAGAAAATTAGTAGTTTTAACAAAAGTTAGATGTCAAAATTAAGTATAAATACGTATTTCATATTTGAGTTGCTGTTACTACTTTTAAAAAAAGTATTTATTAATCCTGACCAAACTAAATTATTTTATGAAGCAACACATTAAAACAATCCAATTTCTAGTAATTGCCCTTTTCACAATTATGCTGAGTAGTTGTAGTGATGATTTGTATCATCAAGGTTCAAAACCAGCAGCAAAAAACGAAACAGTTTCCATTGAAGAATTCAAAAGAAATACAGGATTACACAATTTTAGTAAAACCTTTAAAATTCCAAAAGATAATACTATCGCATATCGTAATGCAGATGGAAGTTATGAGGTGAGTGATTTTGACATCAATTTTGACTACATAAAA
The DNA here is from genome assembly GCF_014486675.1 of Flavobacterium macrobrachii. GTDB lineage: Bacteria > Bacteroidota > Bacteroidia > Flavobacteriales > Flavobacteriaceae > Flavobacterium > Flavobacterium macrobrachii. The sequence continues at coordinate 2,557 of NZ_JACTAC010000095.1, read as the reverse complement.
CAAGTTGTGGTAGAAAACAAAATAAGTTATACTTTCAATATTGTACCTAAAATTGTAACCAGTAAAAGTATCTTTAATCTCGTTGTTTACAACCATGATGGCAATTGGGAAACATCGATTTTGGAATTAATTCCCACTGATGAAAACTTTGACAAACTTTTAGCAGGTATTGACAATGAATTTGAAGGCAGTATTAGACAAGTTTATGCGTCAAGAGTGCAACAAGACTGCAATATTATTGCCTACAACATAGTTAAATGTATCGATCCTAACTCAGTGAAATGTAGAATTGAGTGCGACAAATGCGCAGATTGCTTAAAATTAATTTTTTTTGCAGTCTGTAATGGAAATGATATTGTTCAACCACTTTACGTACTTCCCGGAAGTAGTGGCGGAGGTAGTATTGGATCAGGAAGCGGATTAAGTGATCCTAGCGGTTATATTTTTGACCCAAATATGTATGAACTAGGAAGTAAAAAATACCAACAAGCAAAAAACGCAGCTGAATTTTGGCATGGATTGTCTGTAAGCCAGCAACAATGGGTTTATGGAAATGAAAACGAAAATAATTTTGAAACTTATAGAGATATTATTGCTTATATCAATAGACCTGAAAATATAAATAATACTGTTGTAAGGAATTTTGGTAATTGGGCCATAACTTATTTTATGAACAATCCATCTGTTTCTTGGGAAAAGTTTAAAAATTGGTTTATGGCACCAAGAGAAGGTACTGAGGATACTGGTATTTTAAATCTTGATGAGCTAAATTTAGCTTTTCAACAACAAAACCTTCCTAGTTTTGATGACTTTTTACTAGCATATCCTTCTCATTATGATGACGAATATTCTACATCTCTAAAAATGTACACAGCTGTTGGTGGAAATGTTTTAAGTAAATATAATCAAGGTGCAAGAAATACCTGTGCACTAAGAGTTTCAAGAGCATTAAATTATTCTGGTATAAATATTCCAGAAATAAATGGAGTAACAATTAAAGGGGCTGACAACAAAAATTATTTTTTAGTTGCAAAAAACTTATTATCATGGATGAAAAGTACTTTTGGTACTCCGACAGGAGATAATTTATTAAACGGAACCCAAGGAGGAGTTAATGGTGAAAATTTCCCAAATTTGCTTAGTGGCAAACAAGGTATTTATATTATGATACCTAATGATACTAGCTCGAATGGTTTTAATGCTTCGGGTCATGCAGATATTTATTTTGACAATGAATGTGACGGAGGATGTTATTTTAGTGCTACTGGTGGTATAAATAAAATTTATTTTTGGGAGTTAAATTGAGAAAGAATGAAAAAAGAAATATTAATTATGTTGATGATTTTGTTTGTTAATCAAAATTTTTCTAATACGTTAAAAATGGAATATTTTATCTACAAAGATAAAAAAATAGAGTACTTATATAATAAATCAATCAATAAGAATGATTTATGTAAATTATTTATAAAATCTACTAAGAATGAAATAAATTTTTATAATTATTTCAATAAATGTATTAAACAAAAGAAAATAAAAAACACGGATATATTTACATTAGTGATTTCTGATGATTATAAAGGTCAAGAGGAAGATATTGTAACTAAGTTTATTATACACATTCAACAAAAGTATAAACTAATAGATAAAAAAATTGATGTGTTTTCTAATGCTGATTTTTTTAAACTTTATAATGAAGAACAAAAAAGAATAAATGAGTTAAAAAAGAATCATATTAAAAAAAGAAGAGAATTAGCTTTAGCACAAAAAAAGGAAACAGACTCAAACAAATTAAAAATTATTAAAGCCGAAATAAAAGAATTAAAGATTATTCAAACGAAAAACCTAGACAATTTAAATTCTATAAACTCACTAACAATTGTCAAAAATGAAACAAGCTTTTGTGATTTTTTGTAGAATTAAATAGATTAATAATAGTGATGTTTTTAAAAACATTTGATACAAAAGTTAATTCTATAATCATATGAAAAAGATAATAGTAAGATTTGTTATGTTATTTTTAATTCTCTCTTGTAATACATACAGAAGAGATAAGTTTGCGTATAATTTAGGTCAAAACAAGGAGCAATGGATAAATAATTATAAGACAGAATTTTTTATTAAATGTTTACAGTACGGATATAAAAATGATTCTATAATAAAATTCATGTCAAGAGAAGATATTCTTTATTATCTACCAAATCCATTAGAGTTTCAGCATAAGGAAATAGAGATTATCGCATTTAAGATTATAAATGAAATGCCCAAACCAATCTATCCAAATTGTGATGATTGTAATGAAGTTGAAGAGGCTAAAAAAAAACTTATCTGTGCAAACTGTTTGAATTATTATGCCAGTAAAGAACTAGACTCTATAGCCAAGATAGCTTATGCTAAAAGTATAAAAATTCCCCTTTAGTGCGAGCATGACGCATACAGCTTCAAGCAAATTAAAATTACCTTAAACAACATACTTTTTTTGAGAATAAGGTTTATTTTGTACAATATAGGACTTGTGTAAACAACTTAAGTGGGTAAAAACAAAAACTCCCGACAAATT
>NZ_JACTAC010000094.1 GCF_014486675.1 Flavobacterium macrobrachii | reverse complement strand
GTTAATATATAGCTATTTCTATCGAAATCAATTCATTGTAGCAAGCAAAAATTTAGAACTAGACTACAGAGGAAATACTATTGATACAACAACTAAAGCCAAAATTAAAATAGCAAACCTTAGTAATGGTGACAGAAAAATTGCCGCACCGCCATTAGTAGTAAACCGATTGATTAGTGCAAACGATACCTTTTTGTTTGTAAACTCTGATGTGAGAGGTAAATACGAGTCTACCACTATGTGGAAGCAAGCTACAGCAGTGGATGTTTACAATTTAGAAACTAAGGAATATCAATATAGTTTTTATGTCTACAACATAAATAACAAAAAACCTAACGGAATGTTTGCTACTTCCGCGCAAGTCTATTTTCTTTTTGACCAAGTGCTTATTGCTTATAAATTGGATAGTTCGGTAAGAAGAAAATAAAGTAAAATCAGGAATTAGACCGAACACCTGTAGAAAAAAGTAGGTCAAAATAGAAACTTAAATTTTATCATTATGAAAAATGTAAAATTGTTTTTATCGTTGGCGCTTTTTAGCGTTGCGGTAGCAGGAGCTTTTACTGCTTCTAAATCAAAAGCAGTTGTAACTACAGTACCGGGTTACATCAAACAAGGTCCTAACTGTGAACAAAAGAATGAATGTTCAGTTGAAACTACGTTAGCACTTTGTACAGAAACTAACACGGGAGGAGCTTATGTTTTTGGCATGGATTCCTCGCTTGATTGTACGGTTGAATTATGGAGAATCCATAACTAAAGTAATGCTAAAAAAAGACAGTTTCCAATACCGAAACTGTCTTTTTAATTATTTTGTCCCATTAACAATCCATTCTGGTGGAGGTAAATCTTTCAAATAGGTATCCAACCACTGTTCATAACGGTTTGAAAAATCCATTTGACTTTTTAGAGTAGTTAATCGGTGTCGATTTTCTGGATAAATCAATAAAACCTGTTTTTTTCCTAATCGTCTGAGTGCATTATAAAACGCTATACTCTGTGAATAATGAACTTGCTTGTCTTGTTCTCCTGTCCAAATTAACATAGGTACTTGTACTTTATTGGCAAACATTATCGGTGAATTTTTCAAATAATTAGACATTCCTTCATACAATGAAGTACTCATGCGCCATTGATCTTGTTCATATCTCCAAATTTCAGGACGTCCATTATTCCAACCAATTGAAAGATAGCTACTCAATAAATCTGCAACTCCTGCTCCTGAAATAACCGTTGCAAACAAAATAGATTGTGTTGCAATATAATTTACTTCATATCCACCAAAAGAATGTCCCATTAATCCAATTTTATCAGGCTGAACAACACCCATATCAATAACGGCTTTAGTCGCACTCTCAACACAATCTTTAGCACTTTCTCCTACCTGGTCTATTTCATAAGAAATATCAGGATAGAGAACAAAATACCCCTTTGCATTCAGCACACTACTATTTATTCCTCCTCCTGTATAAACACTAGGTTGCACAAAATGATGCAATTGATTGCTCAACTTTTCATAGATATAAACCAACATTGGATACTTTTTAGTTGCATCATAGTTAGCAGGATAAAACAACGCGCCTTGCAGTCTAACTCCTTTTGAATTGGTATAAGTAATAAGTCTTGATGAACCCCAATCAAACTGCTTATGCTGTGGATTACTTTTAAAAATCGAAATAGATTTTTTACTCTTTTTATCAATAGCAATTATTTGAGGAGGATTAGCGTAGTCTTCCATCTTGACATAAACAGTTTGACTATAGGGTGTATAAACTAACTCGGTTATTGCTTTATCTCTAAAGAGTAGTGATTGTTCCTTAACTTGCCAAAAGTAATAGCCCGATTTCTTATTCCATTTATCAGTAGCTTTAAGGCAAAACCCTTTTTCTAAATCGATGAGCGGATAAATTGTTGCGTCTAAATTGCTATTCTTTTTTAATTCTCCCAAAGCATGTGTCAATCGAAATACAATATTTTTTTCCCTTCCTTTAGTCAATCTTTTAGATTGCATAGTTGCTATATCAATCATCCAAACATCATATTCATCATATAGTATAATCGCTTCGTCATTTGCTGTCCAACCTGCAATATCGTACATTGGTTTTTCACCTGCTCGATCATTATTACTATCGTAAAGCGATTCTGTTATATTATTAGTTAACGGCTTATGAATATCTTTGGCTAAATCATATAGCTTCCAGTCGTTCTGTGACCGATATACTATATACTTTCCGCCATAGGAAGGTGAAACTTCATCAGAAATAGCAATTTGATTTTCTATAATTTTTCGAGTAGTTCCCGTTAAAAGTTCGGTAGCATAAAAATTCGTTTTACTATAAAAAGTAAATTGAGGATCATATCCTTTAACATCATAGGTTATTGCATATTGTTCGTCTCCAGTTAACATGACTTTGGTAGAGGCATTTTGAGTTATTGCTTTAACTATACCTTTTTTAAGCCACCATACAAAACAACGCAATGGCTTCTGATAAATTTCATTCATTATTTGACTATAAGTCCAAGAATCATTTCCATTCCATAACTGTACCACTGGTTTTTCAATGGGATTGGCTATTGCCTCTGTGGTATAAAAAAAGACACACTGGGCATCATCCGAAATGACTAAAGTGCTTTTTTTAAGAGCCATCAATTGGGTTAACTCATTTCTTTCTGGAATGGAGTTCACATCCAGTTCGAAAACCACTTTATCCGTTACACTGTATACGTAGAGGTTTTTATCGTTCCTATTATCTGTCTTGTTTTTATAAGTTTTTACAAAAGCAAATACCTCGCCTTTATCTTGCCAAACAATATTTTGAAAAGTTGATTCATTGGAATGCATTACTTCTTCTGCTTTTCTTTGGTTTTCATCTAACACGCAATAATATAAAGATGCTATATTTTCTTCAACAGTATAAACCATAGCAGTAGCGGTAGCATTCATATAGTAATCACTAACATTTTCAACTTGTTCAATTCGTTTCGACTTTAGATACTCTATTCGAAGTTGATTAGCATCATTCAAAATGATTAATGACATCCCATCATTTGAAAAATTAGCTTGTTTCACTCTTCCATAGGCAGTTCTTTTTCCTAACTTCAAATCAACTACTATTAGCTCTTTTTCGGGTAGCATACAAATAAAATGAGTGTCGTTGGCAAACTTGCCATCAGTACCTTTAGCAAAAGCATAAGTCTTAGTTGCTGATTTATTTTGTACTATCAAAGTATCATTACCACTTTCATAAGAAAGGGTGTAACTAACCCAATCACCCTTTTTAGACGTTGATTTTAGTTCTACTTTACTCCACAAATGATAAGCATCTCTGGTAAGTTGCTTTTTAGATGTAACCTGCCCTAATGCTGGGCAGGAAACTATTGTACAATATAAAAAGACAGCGATTAAAATTTTAATAACCTTCATTTTGAGGAGCAAGATTTGGATTGATTAATAGCTCTGACTCGGGAACAGGCCATGAAGAGTCTGTGTTATTCCAACCTGGTTTTACGATTGATAAAACAGCGTTTAGCTTTCCTGTCCTTTTTAAATCAAAAAAACGATGTCCCATTTCGGTGAATAACTCTACTCTTCGTTCTCGTAGTATAGCCTCTAAAATATCTTGCTGAGTTAAAGCATCTGTATTGGGTAAGCCCGCATTGTTTCGTATAAAGTTTAAATCTTCTTTAGCAGTAGTTAATTCGCCTTGTTGCGCTCGGGCTTCGGCTCGTATCAAATATTGCTCAGCTAATCGCAATACTACCGAATGCTCTGTAGTTGCACTACTACCCATACCTTGCTTGTACTTATAAGAGTGATGCCAAGTTGCATTGCCTGTAATAGTTCTAGTCCAATTGGTTTTACGAAGATCTCCTTGTTCAAAAGCAGCAAATAAAGCGGTGGTTAAAGAGGCGGTGGAAGGTGGTCCTGCATTAAAGACAAACAACAGTCCTTCTTGAGTATTTCCAACTGTTCCTGCTGCTGCAAACTGCCACAAGGTACTTGTACTTCCCTTTAAAAAAACTTTATTAAAATCAGGTTCCCAAACATACAACGAAGTTTCGTTCAAAACTGCCGACGCAGCATTACTAGCGGCTGCCCATTGGCTTGTATAAAGATAAAGTCGAGCCAAAAGCGCTTGCGCAACCCTCTTGTTAGGACGCGAACGCAAAGTGCCTACATAAGCCACTGGCAATAATGAAACCGCTTGTTCCAAATCGGCAATACAAAGAGCGTAAACTTCATTAATTGGTAATCTATGCAAGGACAAATTTTGCTCATAGTGAGTTGAAGTGACATAAGGACAAGCATTGTAAACACCTACCAAATATGAGTGAAGCAAAGCTCTAACAAACAAGGCTTCTCCAATCAATTGATTTTTTTGTTGCGCAGTTAATACCGTTGATGCATTTACTCCCTTAATTACTGCATTAGCAGCATAAATCTGGCTGTACGCTGAATTCCAATTGTCTCTAACAAAAATATGCGTACTAACTAGAGAATTGTTATAAAATGGAAAAGCACTAGTTTCAGAGGTTTGATAACTAATCAACTCATCGGTATATTGCCCCAATAAATGAGTTAAACCACTCGACTTGCCGGTAAGCAAACCACTGTCTCTCATTTTTGCATAAACATCTTTCATAGCAGCCGTTGCTGTCGTGTAATCCTTAAAAACAGCTTCGCTAGTCAATTGTGAATTAGGTTGTGCAACCTCAACAAACGAATCGCAAGAACCTACTAAAAGAAATAAAATACTACTAAAGATAGTAAGCAGTCTTTGTTTTATTATTAGTTTATTTTTCATACATGATTTTTTAAAATTTTATATCAGCGCCAAGACTAATTATCCTCAAGGGAGGTAAATAGTTAAAACTTCTAAACTCGGGATCGCCGTCCTTATAGTTAGTAAATGTCAATAGGTTTTGTGCTTGCACATTCAATCTGCATTCGAGCCCTTTCGAGCCTGTAGGAACATTGTAGGTAAGCGAAATGTTTTTTAAACGAATATAAGAGGCATCAGTTATCGCGGCATTACTATAGGCATAACGACCATAAGCATTAGCCGCCGCACTATTAGTACCAGAGGTATAAAGTTGAGTACTTACAACATCACCCGCTTGTTGCCAGCTTCCCAATACTGAGGTTGGTTGATTACTGAAAGCACCTGGAGTAGAATAATAGGAAGCTGCATTCCAGTTTTGTTGCTTAACAAATTGAAATAAAAAATCTAACTGTAGGCGTTTGTAACGTATTTGATTTTGTAATCCCCCAAAATACTCTGGGTTCAAATCTTTAGTTACTTGAGCATCGTCCGCAAAAGTTAGCATTCCATCACCGTTAAAATCCTTAAACTCATACACCCCTGTTTGAGGATTTACACCGGTTACTTGATACAACTTTTGAATGTTAATCGATTTTCCAATAACATATTGATTTCGATACGTACTGGTTTCTAGTCCAGGAAATTGAAGTAATTTATTTTTTGAAAAGGAAATATTAAAATTCGTAGTCCATCCAAAATCTTTATTTTGGAAAGGAACGGCTCTAAGACTTAATTCAATACCTCTATTTTCAATAGTAGCATCCAAATTACTCTGTATACTAGTAAAACCAGTTGTTGAAGGCAAAGGAATACCTACCAACTGATTGGAGGAACGGTTTTGATACCAACTCGCAGTAGCAAAAATACGATCGTTAAAAAAACCTAACTCAAGGGCAGCTTCCAGTTTTTTATTGGTTTCCCAACTAAAATTGGGATTAAATAAACGTATAGGTGCAAGTCCAACCCCTCCATCATAGAGTGCCGTAGAAGATTGATAAGTATCTAGATATTGATAATCGCCTATTTGGTCATTACCCGTTATACCATAACTCCCTCTTACTTTTCCAAAACTCAAAAACGAGAAATGGTCTTTAAAGAACGATGCCTCGGTAAAAATCCACGCCGCTCCTATAGCGCCAAAAGTAGCAAACTGTTTTCCTGAACCAAATCGACTAGAACCATCCCGACGACCAGTTATGTTTATAAAGTAGGTTGAATCCCAAGCCAAATTTAACCTTCCAAAAAAAGCCTGATAACGGTATAAAATATCATCATCGCTTAAAACCCTAACCAGAGCAGCTGATGCCATATTATACAACAAGCTATTACTAGTAAAATTAGAACCTTGTTGTAGCATACGGTTAGTGGCTGTATGTTGATACGTAGCACCTATCAATACCTCTATTTTTGCTTGGCTAGCTTTACCCATCCATTGTATTTGAGGTTCTACAATCCAAGATTGTCTGTTGGTAGTATTCACAAAAATGGAAGAATTTTGAGCCGTTGCGGCATAAATAGGATCAAAAACAGTGGAAGGATTACTCCTTGACTCTTCGTGTCGCAAATCAGTAAAACCAAAACTACCTTTAGCCGTAAAACCATAGGGCAACACATACGTAAATAGTGTATTGGCTATTACATTATTTGTTTTGGCTAATGCCTTTGCTCTTAAGGCAGCCAGTGGATTTTCCCAAGTGCTATTCTCCCAGTTCAATTCGCCATTTTCGTTATATAAAGCCGGTGCATTAGGAGCCAAGTTCCTGCCTACACGGGTTAAATCACGAGAAGGCTGGTCGTTATCTTGTATGTCATAACTACCCGAAAAAGAAACTTTGAAACGTTTGTCAATAGATTCATGATCAAGCTGTGCATGTACTCCTCCTTTTTTATAAACAAAATTTCCGGGGAAAACAGTTCCTTGTTGAAAGGTAGTACCACTAATTAAAAAATGAGTTTGAGCAGAACCACCTGATACAGATGCCTGCATTGAGGTTATTTGAGCGGTTCTACCTGTCAATTCTTTTTGCCAATCAGTATAGCGGTTACGATCCCATGTGCCATTGATATCATAAGCTGTGGCGGGATAAGTAGCTATATTATCATTTGCAAAAGCCTGTTCTCTCATGGTAATATACTGTTCTGTATTCAATAAGTCCATAGTACTGATTACTTGTCCAAACGCAGTGCTAGAACTAACTGCAAACTGTGTTTTTCCAGTCTTTCCTCTTTTAGTGGTTATCAAAACAACGCCATTAGCACCACGAGAACCATATATAGCTGTGGCATCAGCATCTTTTAGTACCTCTATACTTTCAATATCACTTGGCGTTAAGGTGTTGAGCGGACTTGTTGCCGTTGGTAGATTGGTCGAGGTTTGCGTATTCCCAATAGCATCCGAGGCAAAAGGCACACCATCTACTATAAAAAGAGGAGCATTACCCACAGCTCTCAAACTATTTAATCCCCTGATGCGGATGTCAAAACCACCACCTGGCATACCTGTATTTTGAATAACATCAACTCCTGCCATGCGGCCTTGCATGGTTGCCAGTACATTGGTTACCGGTTGGGTTTCGATATCCTTTGCGGTGATGCGGGCAATACTGCCTGTACGTTCTTTGTCTTTGACGGAATAGTAACCCGCATTTACAACAACTTCTTTTAAGGCGGTAGCGTCTTCTTGAAGTTGTACTTTAATTGTATTTTGATTGTTGACTGTTATTTCTACTGTTTTGTAGCCCATGAAGGAAAATACAAGGGTATCGCCTACAGCGGCTGTGATTGAAAAATAACCGTTTTGGTCGGTTAGTGTACCCGAAGTTTTGCCTTTTACGGTAACGGTTACCGCGGGTAGTGGACCAGCAGCATCGCTAATGGTACCGGTAATTTGTTGTTGTGTTTGTTGCCTCGAGGAGAGAGGACTTGCCCAAGTGGTTGTACAAAACAGTAACACTAGTACCGCTAGTGAAAAGTTTATTGTACCACTTTTTAGGATAAATGAAAATTTATTCATAAAATAGGTTTAGTTAAATGAAACATTAGTTTTGTTTGTCTTGTCCTCTAGTGAAGTTTGCCGACCTGCTAGAGGGCTTTTTTTTTGAAGTTTAGGACTGTTTGTTTTGCATAGGCGTTATCTTTAAAGGTTACACTGCTTGTTTTTGTATTTCTTATCGCCTTACGGACGCCAACTAACTAAACCCAATTAGTTAGACGCCCGCAGGCAGGAATAAGAATGACTAGATGGTACGATCCTTTTTAAAATGAAGTTTGCTTGGAATAGTAAGGAGAGTTTCTAGCCTACGCGAGAAAGCATAAAAAAAGCGTGGAACTCAACTTAAACGCTCCAAGGTACTGGTATACCTGCACACGAATAAGTGAGCCCACGCCATAGGACGTGAGCATCATACTTATCATCTCGCGTGCTAAAAATTACCAGTTTTTGGAACGAGATTCAAAGCGAATGCTTCAATGCTTTTTGAAGAATCGCAAATTTACATCTTAAGATGCAATTGAAAAACAAATATATTAAACTTTTTTAAATAGTGGGATATATCCCAATAATATTTTTACCCAAATGATGCAACTTGCTTATAAATCAAGTAAACATGGATATTAGTAAGGATTTGCAGAAGCAAATAGGTGATAAATTAGCAGAATTGAGAATTAAAAATAAACAAACTCAACACGATATAGAGTATCTAACTGGAATCGATTCAGGAGAGGTGAGCAAATATGAGCAAGGTAAAAGAAATTTGACTATAAAAACATTAGCTAAATTTGCATTGGCACTTAATGTACACCCAAAAGATTTATTTAATTTTAAATTCGATATCCAGAAATACAAAGTAGATAATTAACAAAAAACAAAAACCCAATAGCTTGATTGCTCAGGGGCTATTGGGAATAATATAGTGCAAATATAAAAACATTTAGATATAAAAGCAAATAAAAAATGAAATATGTTGATTTTGAGAACATAATGTCTAGTTCTAGAATGAGCCGATACCTCGCTGCAACAGGTAATGATTCTCGAAAAGCAATGACATTATATCGAAAAAATCTAAAACTCTCACAAGAGATGTTTACCATTATAAGCTGTTTTGAAGTTGCTTTAAGAAATAAAATAAACGACCAATATGTTGCTCAACATGGTAGTGATTGGCTTCGAGATAGTAGTGTTACAGGTGGATTTTTTGACACTCCTCGATGTGTCAAAACAAATAGGCTTATACAGAAATCTTTAAGCAAATTACCTTATTATAGTCATAATAAACTTTTAGCTTCTTTTGATTTCGGATTTTGGAGGTATTTTTATGCTCAACCACAATTTTTGGCTGGCGGTCAAACTTTACTAAGAATATTCCCTTCTAAACCTACAAGTACTCCTGCCATACAATATAATCATA
>NZ_JACTAC010000093.1 GCF_014486675.1 Flavobacterium macrobrachii | reverse complement strand
ATTATTTCGGGGTATTTTTTTTAGTTTTGAACTCAACTGAAACACACCTTAAAAACTATTTTCATATTATGGAAGACAACTGTAAAAACTGCGAAACTTTAATCACTGGTAATTTTTGTAGCAATTGTGGTCAAAAAAAATACAAGCGTATTGATAGAAAATACTTGATTGATGAATTGCAATATACGGTTTTGCATACCAATAAAGGTTTTTTCTATTCAGTAAAAAAAATTCTCAGAAATCCTGGAAAAACGGCAAAAGAATTTATTGAAGGTAGCCGAGTAAATCATTATAAACCCATTTTATTGACCTTTCTATTGAGTGGTATTTCTACTTTTATTTCGTTCAAGTTTTTGGATACAACAAGAATAATGAAAGAGTATTATGCCAGTTTAAAAATGCCAGAAACTACAAGTAATAACTTGATGACTTTTTTATCAAGTTACAACTCATTAATTATGTTAATTTCCATTCCAGTAATTTCCATAATTACCTATTTATTGTTTAGAAAATGGAAAACAAATTACTATGAACATATCATTATGAATGCTTATATTCAATGTTTTTATTCACTATTCAACATATTGTTTCTCTATCCCATTTTATTTTTTCTAAAAGATGGAAATTTAGGATTGTTTATGACTGTAACAATGGTTTCGATACTATCAATTCCCGTGATAATGGTTTGGTTTTATAAAGATTTTTTTCCAGAAAGAAGCATTGGAGATGTAATTGTGAAAGTTGTTTTCTTTGTGATAATTGGTTTATTCTTGTATATTGGTATTGTTATAAGTTTTATTGCTTGGACAATTTTAACAGAAGGCATTGATGGTTTGAAAAAACTTGCACCTGTTAAATAAAATTTATTACACATTTAGTAAAAATCTATTTCTCCAAAACCTCATTTAAAACCTCGCTATCCGTTCCGTTTGGTAAGGTGATTTTTAATTTTTGTGATAACGTTGGCGCTATTTGAGTAATCACTTTTTTATCGTGTGATTTCCCTTTTGGAATATTCCATCCGTAGAAAATACACGGTACATTTGTATCATAAGAATATGGCGAACCATGAGTTGCTCCTGTTGCAGAATATTCTACAAATCCGGGTTTATACACAAAATACAAATCGCCGTTTTGTGTTGGATCATAACCTTTAAAGACAAAATTCAATAATTGGTCATTACCCGATGAAGCCAAAACTTCTTCTTCGGTGTAAACTCTTTTTACATAGTTTTTAGTATAAAGAAAATCCTTGAAACTCTGTTTTACTTTTGCTAAATCCAATCCTTTACTTTTAATAATTTCTTTATCCAAATGCACGTTATAACTATCATATCTCAGCAAAAGATTGGTTCCAAATGTTTCGTTAGAAAACGCAATTAAATCTTTTGAAACATCTTTATAACTGATATTATCTACTTCGTATTTATTATCTTTTAAATGCGTAGAATTTTCGGCACATGCATGATCAGCTGTTAAGAAAACCAAGTAATTTCCTTTGCCAACTGTTTTATCCAAATAATTTAGAAAATCAGCAATGGTTAAATCCAAACGCAAATAAGTATCCTGAATTTCAATGGAACGCGGTCCAAATGTGTGTCCGATATAATCTGTGGAAGAAAAGCTTACCGCTAAGAAATCAGCAATATCATCTTTTCCTAAATTTTCATTTTCAATAGCACGTTTTGCTAGATTTGCCAAAACATCATTTCCAAAAGGTGTTACTCTTAAAACTCCTGCATCATTTGCTTCATACATTTCTTTTAAATTATACGGAAAAACAGGTGACTTTTTATATAATTTACCTTCATAGGGATTATCGTCAACCAAACTCTCATTGTAAGTTTCGATAGGTTTTAACAAACTCCAACCTTTTTCTAAATAAGGCAAATATTGTTTTTCGTTATTGAATTCTTCAACCCATTTTGGCATTTCTTTTCCATAAAAAGAACTCGAAATAAAGTTTCCTGTTTTGCTGTACCAAAATGCCCAATCGGCGAAATGTCCTGCTGGAAGAATTGCTCCACGATCTTTGATGCTCATTCCAATCACTTTTCCTTTGAAATTAGTTGCCAATTTTAATTCGTCGGTAATGGTTGTGGCTTGTAGATTTTTTGGCGACATTTTCCCTTCTTTTTCAGTTCCTGGAACTAAAGTCGAAACTGATTCGTCATCAGTACAATACACTTCTTTTTTCAACGTTCTGTGAAACCATTCGTTGCTTACAATTCCGTGGATTGCCGGGGTTGTTCCGGTGTAAACCGATGCATGTCCTGGCGCAGTATACGTTGGCATATAATTGTAATGCATGTTGTAAAACGTGTAACCGTCATTCATCAATCTTTTAAAACCATTTTCGGAAAAATCGCTATGAAAACGATATAAATATTCAGTTTTCATTTGATCAACTACAATTCCGACCACTAATTTTGGTTGTTTAGATTGGGCAAAAGTTATTGTAGAAATAATTAATAATAATTTAGTTTTTAAACTTTTCATAACAAATAATTCAAGATTTCAAATTTAGCAAATCAAAAAAGAAAAGATGTTAAAGTATTGTAATTAAAAAAACAAATGCACACTTTGTTGAAGTGTGCATTTGAACCCAATTAAATAAACAACTAATAAATAACAACTATGCTTTTATTATTTTATAATTCTAAATGTACATCTACGGTTGGTAGCATGCTCTGTTTCAGTACAATCATTTTTAGGACAAATTATCAATGGTCTTGCTTCCCCATAACCAACAGAACGTAAACGCTTCCTTTCAATTCCATTTTGCACAAGATATTCTAGTGCAGAAGCAGCTCTTCTATTTGACAATCTAAGGTTATATATTTCAGAAGCACGTGAATCAGTATGCGCTCCAATTTCTATTTCCATGTAAGGATACTTTTTTAGTAATGTAATTAAGCCGTCGAGCACTTGTGAAGCTTGAGGTTTAATATTGGATTTATCTAAATCAAAATAAATATTCTCTAATTCGATAAAGAATGAACCTTCTGCATCTTTCTTGATATTCTTTTCAGCATCAGAGTATGATTCTACCTTCATTTCCAAGTCAATATAGACTTTACCTTTTTCACTGGTATCAAAATAAGCTTCGGCTGGAATATAAAAATCTCTGAATGCCATTACTTTATATTTTTTATCAGGTTCAGTATTGAAGACAAAATCACCATCTTTTCCAACAATAACTTCTTCCAATAAATCACCAGCTTCGTTAAATAATTTTACGGTTGTTCCTGGCAGTAATTGTAACGAATTTTTATCTCTAACAACTCCTTCAACAGCAAACAAAAGTTTATTTTCCTCCATTGTAACAGTATATAAATTATCATCTCCAGTTCTATTAGAAGAAAAGTAACCTTTACCAGTTTTATAATCAAGAATTAAATTAAAATCATCCATTTCACTATTGATTGTTAAACCAAGATTTTCTGGTTTACTGAAATCGGTTTCATTTAATTTATAACATATAAAATTATCAAGATTGCCATGACCTTGATGACCATCAGAAGCTAAATATAGTGAACCATCATCTGCAATAAAAGGAAATTGCTCTCTATGAATTGTATTAATATTTTCGCCTAGATTTCGAGGTTGACTGTAAGTTCCATCGTCATTTATATCAACTACAAAAATGTCAAAAGAACCGATTGTTCCAAGCATATCACTCGCAAAATATAATTTTTTTTCATCTTTGGACAATGCTGGATGCTGCACAGAATATTGATCACTTGAAAAAGGTAACATTGTAACATTAGTCCATTTTCCATCTTTGAATTCAGCTTTGTATATTTTTACTGAAGCAAATCTTTGATTTCCAATTTCAACTTGTTTTTCTCCAGTTCTATTGAAATACATAGTTTTCAAATCGGAAGTAAAAACAGCAGAGCTTTCATGAGTTTTAGTATTAATTTCTTCTGGAAAAGGCTCAACATTAGTTAACTGACCTTCATTATTAACAGATGCAGAAAACAAATCTAGATATGGCCTTTCATTCCATCCATAAGATGCGTTTTCGGAGTTTCTTAAAGAGGCAAAAACAACTTTTTCACCAAAAAAAGAAATCCCAAAATCACCATTGTTTTTATTTTTTGACATCAATACTAGTTTATATGTAAAAGCGGAATTTCTAGTGATGTTTTTCATAAATTTAGGTGTATTTTGCTCATAACCTAAATATTCACTCATAATAGCATCTCCTTTTTCAAAATCAGCAGTTCCTTTTAAAGCATTTGCATATCTAAAATACACTTCAGGTTTTAAACTGTCTTTATGCTCAAAAAACAATTGTCCATAAGCTCTAACCGCATTCAACATTTGGAAATTGTAATAATAACTATCTCCTAAGTTTTGTAATACTTCTTTTTTTGTTCCAAGTTGTTCATACATTTCGGCGGCTTTCACATAAGCTTTTCTTTCAAAAAGCTTATGTGCTTGCTTTAGTGTTGGCTTTTTTTGTCCAAAAAGATTTGTAAAGCAACCTATTATAAATAATATATAAAATATTTTTTTCATGCCAAAGTATTAAAAGAAACGTGGTGATTTATCATACCCTTTTCCTGAAAGTTTTCCAAAATCTATATCAAACAAAAGAAATACTTCATGTGAACCAGAATTAAAATTCCTCAAATTGGTTAAAGTATAATCGTAAGAATACCCTATTCGCAATGTTGGAGTCACATAAAAACTAGTCAAACCAGAAACCGAATCTCCATGTCTATAACCAACTCCAAATTCAAACTTATTATTAAATAACATATTTGTAGTAAAATCTATAGAAACTGGAGTACCAGAAACAGCTTTTGCCATAAAAGCTGGTTTCAGTTTGAAGTTTTCATTTCCGTTGAAGGTAAAAACATAACCACCAGTAATAAAAAAGTGCATTGCTTCTACTCCATTTTCGATAATTCCATCTTGGCGTTCTAAATGTTTCGTCATCAACAAATTTGGGACTGAAATACCTGCATAATAATTTTCACCAAATAAATACATACCAGCACCAATATTTGGAAAAACTTTACTTATGTTATTAGCAAATGCAGGATCAAGTTCAGGATCAGTATATTCAAATCCATTAAAATTAGTATCAAAAAATGTTGCTCCTGCCTTAGCTCCAAAAGATAGTTTTGTTTTTTCAGAAATAGGTAAAACATAAGCAAAATCGACAAACACATTATTTTCGTTAACGACATCACCTATTTCATCATGAACAATCGACACTCCAAGTTCAACTCTTTTGGACATGGCTTTATGAGCAAAAAAAGTTCCTGTAGTTGGTCCGCCAACAGCACCAACCCATTGAGCTCGATATAAACCACCAAGATTTAATACATCAGTATTATCAGTCGCATAAGCCGGATTTATGATACTCATATTATACATATAATGCGTAAACATTGGATCTTGTTGCGCAGAAGATTTTACAGCCATCAAAAATAAAGCTGTAGCAATGAGATATTTTAAAAATTTGTTTTTCATGATTGTACTCATTTCTATTATCTGCTTAAATATAATCTACCTTGAACAGGTTTTTTAACTCCATCATTGAAATATAAAATATAGAAATAAACTCCTGTTGGCACAATATTTCCTCCAACATTCATACCTTTTTCTGTTGTTGTTCCATCCCAAAATGGTGTGTTTTTATTTCCAGTATATAAAATATTTCCGTAACGATTATAGATTTCTAATTTATAATTAGGGTAAATTATAGGCAGATTTACTATTTCAAATGTGTCGTTAATAGTATCATTGTTTGGAGAAAAACCATCAGGAATTACTATATCATCACAAATGGTTAAATCAACTGTAACTTCTAATCGTATTGGTCCTTCACATCCACTTTGTGAAACTAAGGCAGCATAATAGGTTGTATTGTGAGCTAATAAATCCGTTTCTGCATAAGCTGTTCCACCAGTTTCAGAATTGTACCAAACAACCGTTTGTCCATTTAAAATATTAGCTGATAAATCTGCCACTGTTGGATTTTCATCTTCACAGAAAAGATTACCATCTTGAACTAAAGTTGGTGTACCTAATTGTTCAACTTCAAATGTATAAGGTGGAAAAGTTGTTCCGTTTAAACTGCATGTTACAGTAGTTGATGTGATGTTTGTAATTGTAATTGTAGTTACACCAGCATTAGTTAAAATAGTTTGCGCTAGTGTGAAATTTGCAGAACCAGAAACAAATGGAATTGTTATGGTTTCAGTAAATACATTTGCACCAGATAAAGTATAAGTAATAGTATAACTATCATCTGGTAAACTATTAGCATTTGAAATAGTCACTAAACTTTGAAAATTAACACAAGTATCTTGTGCAGAAACCGTAGCACCAGTTATATCTAAAGATGGTTGTATTGTAAAATTAGTCGATGCAGTTATAGTCGTATTTGAACAACCTGATGTAGTTGTAACTCCAACAATAGTCAATGTATAACTTCCAGCTGTTGAAAAAGAAGTTGCAGGAATAGTAAACTGTCCGTTACCAGAAGTAATTGTTACATCGCCTGAATTTCCAGTAGTTGGATTTGCACCTGGAATTGAATAATTAAATTGATATACACCATCTGTCAAATTAAGTGCATTTAATATCTCAACTGTTATTTCATCTCCAATACAAACATCAGCAATATTTACGTTAGAACTATCAATTGAAGAAAGTGGTGTAATTTGCATTTGGGCAGAAACATTAACAACACTGTTAGAACAATTGATTACTGTATTTACAATACTTGTAATAGTGATAACCGTTGTACCAGCATTGGTTAAATTTGAACTTGGAATAGTAAAAGTTCCTGTTCCAGCTGCAATTGTTACGGTTGCAGTTTGTCCAGCTAAGGTATTACTTCCAGACAAATCATAGAATAAAGTATAAATACCATCTACCATTCCATTTAAAGTTACAATTGTATCAATTCCAAGACAGTTCGGATTTATTAAAATATTAAAAGACGCTATTTGTGGATTTGGTAAAATAGTAAACTGAACCGTTGTAGAAACCGAAGCACAAGAATTGGTTACGGTATAGGTATAAGAATAAGTTGCTGGAGAAAAATTGATAATCGTCAAAGGAGAATTGACAACTTGTCCAGTACTATCCTTCCATTCACCACCAGTATCTTCATTCTCCAAAAGTGAATTTAAATCTAAAACTCCCGTTGATGGACAAATAGAAATTAATCCAGTAAATGTTCCTGAATTTGGCGTCGCTTGAACATCAAAAGTAACCGATGATGAAACCGTTGGATTAGAACATTCCGCAGAAGAAGTTATTCCAGTTAGAGTCAAAGCATAACTTCCAACCGTTGCAAAAACAGATGCAGGAATTGTAAATTGACCATTTCCAGCAGTAATTAAAACATCTCCTGAATTTCCTGTTGTTGGATTTCCTGTTGGAATGGTATAATTAAATTGATATGTTCCGTCTGGGAAATTAGTTGCATTAGTAAATACAACTGTAACATCAGTACCAAGGCAAACATTTGCAACTGTGATTACATTTGGAAGAATATCTAATAAAGGTTTCACTTCTATAATCGCTGAACTATTTGCTAAAGTAGCGGTACAATTTGTTACTGTATTAGTAATGTTTTCAAATGTTATAGTAGATGTTCCGATGTTAGAAAGCGATGTTGATGGAATGCTAAAACTTCCTAAACCGCCAGTTATTGTGATAGTTTCGGATTGAGTTGTGATATTATTTACACCCGAAACAGAATAATTTATAGTATAGTTTCCATCTTGCATTCCACTAAACTGAACAGTAGCATTACCGCCAATACAAATTGGAGTTATGGTTACATTTGAAGTTAAAACAACTGGTGTTGGTAAGATTTCTAATTGTACTAACTGCTCGTCATCTCCACAAGAATTAGTAACTTCATAAGTATAATTATAGATTCCCGAAGTTAAAGCACTAACATTAATTGGGTTTACTATTATTGTATTTGTACTATCGAGCCAATTTCCACCCAAGTCCTGACCTGTCAATAAAGTATTCAAATCAAATGTTCCAACCGAAGTACAAATTGGAGAAGTAGCTACAAAATCTCCAGCATTTGGCAATGGATTAACTGTTACAGTTACGACTGAAGTATCTGTTGTACATGGTGAAGTTCCTCCTGTAACTGTGTAAGTAAATGTATAAGTTCCAACACCAACTAATGATGGATTGAAAACATTTCCAGTTAAAGCGCTAGTATTGTCATCATCTGTCCAAGTTCCAACTCCTTGCGTTCCATCTAAACCAGTAGTTAAATCTAAATTTATTACATCTGCACATGTTGTTAATTGCCCGTCAGCACCAGCAATTGGAGATTGAACCACAGTAATTACAACATTTGCAGTATCAGTATCACATAAATTCCCACCAACAGTATAGGTATAAGTAGTAGCAACATCAACCAAAGGATTGAATACGCCAGTTCCACTAGCTAATGCTGGCGACCAAGTTCCACCTGTTTGTGGATTACCATTTAAGAAATCAAATAAATCCTGAGGTGCATCATTTGTACAGAAAATATGTGTCCCATCTTCTCCAGCATCAGGCACAGGATTTACAATTACAGTTATTGTCGCTTCATCATTATCACATGGGTCATTTCCAGAAAGTGAATATGTATAATCTCCAGCCAAATCTATAGAAGGATTAAAAACTCCTGTTCCGCTTGATAATACTGGTGACCAAGTTCCTCCTGTTTGTGCATTTGTTCCCAACGCTAAAAATAAGTCTTGAGTTGGACTGTTTTGACAAACTGTGATAGAATTATTATTTCCTGCTTCTGGTCCTTGCGTGATTATCACTTCTACTGTTGCAAAATCATCAACACATGGAGCAATTCCAACTACTGTATAAGTATAAGTTGCTGAAATATCAACGGCAGGATTTAAAACTCCTGTTCCACTAGCTAATGCTGGAGACCAAGTTCCGCCAGTTTGTGCGTTTGAACCTAAAAGTGTGAATAAATCTATTGAATTTTGATTTGAACAAACGTTATAATTCGCAACATCATTTCCAGCATTTGGAATTGGATTTACAGTAATTTGAACTGTTACTTGTGCTGGAGGACATAATGGATTGCCAGTGACAGTATAAGTATAACTTCCTGACAAATCAACAGCAGGGTTGAAAACACCTGTTCCGCTTGCCAATGCTGGTGACCAAGTTCCGCCAGTTTGCGCTGTATTTCCAAGTAATAAAAATAAATCAATTGACGGTGAAGTTACACACAATACTTGCGGTTGTGGTGTAACTCCAGCAATTGGCGCTTCAACTATAGTGATTGGAATACTACTCGTTTGTGGATTTATACAACTTGGTGTTCCTGAACTTGCTACGCTTACGATATTTATCGTTCCTGTTGCCGTTGGACTTACTGTTATCGTAGCTGTTCCTGCTGCGTTTAAGGTTATTGTTTGGTTCGTTCCACCATTGATGTTGTACGTTACCGTAGCATTTGGTGTTCCTGTAAAGGTTAAAGTCGTG
>NZ_JACTAC010000092.1 GCF_014486675.1 Flavobacterium macrobrachii | reverse complement strand
GTTATGATTAAAGTATATTTAGATTGGAATGTTATGTCAGGAATGAAAAACAATCATTTTCCTGAACTAAATAACATAATTGTAAATAAGGAAAAATTTCTTCTAATATATTCGACTTCTCACATTGGAGATATATTTAGCAGTATTAAAAATCATAGTGAAGAAGAACAAAAATTAGTTCGAGAAGATTTAGATTTTTTAACACATCTAACAGATAATTTATGTTTAGTAAATAACTCTGAAAAAATTGTTTTAAGTAAATATGAACCCGGAGAACTACTTGATGATAGGATAAGAGAAGCTCCTGTTTTTGAAGATTTCAGCCTAGACAATCTATTTAAATCAGCAGAGGGTGATGAAGTTATGAGTAGTTTGATTAATTCTTTAAAGAATATAATCGCATCAATACCATTAGAAAATGCTTTTAAAGAAGCATTTGAAAATCCTGAAAGTTCTGCAATGTTAGAACAGATGTTTCCGGGACTAAAAGAAGACCCGACAATGAATGGTTTTTTTAAAAGTTTCGGTAAAATGTATCACAATCTTAATGAAAAAGAAGGTTACAAAGACTTGAGAAGTATTGTACAAAAAATTGGTGTCAATAGTGGTCATTTTAACATAGACAAAAATCCTTTTGATGTTATAGAAAATGCTTATAAAAAGACAGGAATAGAAAGTTTTGAACCTAATAAATACTTCAATAAATCTAAAAATGCACCTGAATGGTTTAATAATATAACCAATGAATATGTAATGTTAGATATGCACGGTTATAAAGCTGATAAAGTAAAAGTAACCAATAAGGAGAAAAATACATTTAAAAACACGACAGAGGATGCCTCACACGCAGCATTTGCATCTATGTGTGAATTTTATGTTACTAATGATGATAAAAATTATCAAAAAACTAAAGCGGTATATCAAAAATTAGGTGTTTACACACAAGTATTGAAACCAAATGAATTTATTGAATACTTCAATTCATTTTTAAATGTAGATAGTTTTGACGATCATTTTCGAAATGTAATCGAAGTAATGAAGAAAGGAGAAAATTTTCAAGAGCAACGTTATGAAAATGGAGATAGTTTTGGTTGGGTAAATTTTACAAGTCAATACTTTTTTAATTTTTTCAATAAAATCACAATACCCAGACCTGAAATAAATGATGCTATGTTTATACTAGGAAAAGAAAGTCCTTCATACAATTATATGATTGCTCAAGAGGAAATTGAAGCTACTGTAAAAATGTTTTCTGATAAATTGGGAATAGATAAGAACGGTAAATCATATTATGAAGTGGGAGAAATAAAAGAAGGTAAAGATTGGACAGGAAGAAGTTGGGAAACTAATGTTGGCTTAATTGGAATTAAACGGCTTAATGGTTGGTTTCAAATGTATTTTTTTCCACAAATAGAAGAAGAAAATAAAATTGAGAATTAACTATTTTATAAAAGTATAAATTATGATAAACTCACTAGATGCTATAATAAAAAGCACAAATTTTGCTCAAAAAATCAATAATCAGTTGGGGATTAGTAACTCGATGATGAAAATGATGAATTCACATGAGCAATGGCAAGATAAATTAAGTGCAATAACTATGAGCGACGCAGTTTCTAAAGTCATTGCACAGCAACATAATTATTTCCCAAAGGATATTTCAGGTCTTGATGCGCTTTCAAAAACTGTAGCAATGCAGACAAAATTATTTCAAATTCCACAACCCACATTGGATGTCATTAAAGGAATTAGTCAAATGCATGAAAGCATATTTGGAAATTTAAAAGGAATTACTTCAATTTTGGAAAGTAACAAACCTTATTTGGCACAAATTAATAGTTTGCAATTTGCGATGAGTGGAATATCGGGACAAATTGCAGCAATAGCAGCTAAAAACAATCAGTGGAACTTATTAGACGAGTTTGAAGACATTAATGAACAAGCACTTGAAATAACAAATAATTTCACATCGGATATTACTTTAACTGAGGAAGAAAGTATAAGATTTGAACAACTAATAGAAAGGATTATATCATTCTACAATAAGAACAAAAAATTTGGGGTGAATGCATTATTATTTATTTCCGTTATGGTAAATTTAATGAACATACATCAATATTATGATTTTGTAAGACCTAAGACAGAATCTATTACAAGTGATGACTTATTAAAATTCGAGCAAAAAATACAGAAATCGATAGAAATAAAACTCAAAGAAATGAAGGAGTACAGAACCACAAATCGTGTTTCAAAAGTAATGTTAAAACCAAAAACTAAAACGATTGTCATAACACAACTCCCAAAAGATTTTGATGTAATTGTTTTACAAATTAATCATAAATGGGCTTTTGTTAGCTATATCAACCCAAGTGATAATCTAATGGAAACTGGCTGGATTATGAAGAAATATTTAGATAAGAACAAATAATTAATCAATTTCTAAACGCCATGAAACAAAAATTACTCTTCACAACTTTTATCTTTTTTCTACCAATTTTACAAAAATTAATAATTATAAATCCACTTTCAGGGATTCAATTAGATTTTAAATTTTTCATAGCTACTGTAGTAGTTTTATCAGCTTTACTGATAATGGCAATAGTATCTTTTTGTGTTGCTGTAATCAGCTGGATAAATTCTGGCTTCAAATGGGCAAAGCTTATACCTTGTTTAATGAGCTTATTGGCTATTCTTTGCATTTACTATTCTATAAAATCAGTTATCAATAGTAAAACAAGAAGAATTAAAAACACTCTTCAAAGCATTCCTAATACACTGATAAAAGGAAATATAGAGCTAGTTTAATCAATTACATTAAAAACCGATAGCACGGTTGTTTTACAACCGTGCTATCGCGCGTGCACTTTATTACTTTAATAAAGTGCAGTAAAGTTAGTCTTTTTTTTCGAGAAAGTCAAGTTTCCAAAGTAAACCAATACAATGTTTAACAAAGCTAAATAAAATATTTTGTCAAGTATATTGCTTCATTTACTTGACAAATTAAAAAAATAATATATCTTTGTAAAACAATTACGAGGTATGACAATTTCAAGTAAAATAGAAAACAAAGTAAAAAAGCTACCAATAGGCACTACATTCACCTATCAGACACTTGCTGTTAAATCTGATGAATATGCCGCCACAGCTAAAACATTAGAGCGTTTGATAAAAAAAGGAATGCTCAAACGTGCATCTACTGGAGTGTTTTACAAACCAAAGCAAACCGTTTTTGGCGAATTAAAACCAAAAGAAGAAGAACTTTTAAAAAACTATCTATTCGAAAACGATAAAAGAATTGCATACATAACCGGACTAAGTTTATACAATCGTTTGGGTTTGACAACACAAGTACCTAAAGTCATTAAAATTGCAAGCCGCGACAAACGAATTTTTGCTTCCATCGGAAATATAAAGGGAAAACCTGTAAAAAGTTACATCGATGTTTCTGATAAAAACTACTACATATTAGAAATTTTAGACGCACTAAAAGATTTTAAGCAAATTCCAGATATGAATAAAAGATCAGGAGTACTACTTTTAGCAAATGAAATGAAGAAATGGAATGAAAAAGATAAAAATTTGCTAGTAAAATTTGCCTTAAAATACCCACCAAGAGTTCGTGCAATTTTAGGCGCAATAATTGAAAATTTTGGAGTAACCAACGAAACAAAACCTTTAAAAGAAAGTCTAAACCCACTTTCGCAATATGAATATAAAATTACTGAAGATATTTTACCCAATGCCAAAAACTGGAACATAATATGACACTACACGAAAACAAAGAGCTATATAATGATGCGATTCTGGCAACAGCACAGCAAAAAGGAATTAAGGAAATTTATGTCGAAAAAGATTACTGGGTTACACTAGCATTAAACCGAATTTTCACCTCAGATATAGGAAAAGAAGCGGTCTTTAAAGGCGGAACAGCATTATCAAAATGCTACAACATAATCGAACGATTTTCAGAAGATATTGATATGGTCATTCTCCGAAATGAGGCAGAAACTGGAAATCAGTTAAAAACAAAAATCAAGAAAATTTCAAATGTAGTGGCGGAAATTTTACCCGAAATTGAAGTAGAAGGAATTACAAATAAAATGGGAATGATTCGAAAAACAGCACACAGCTATACTAAAACCTTTGAAGGGCAATTTGGACAAGTTCGTGATATAATCATTGTAGAATCTACTTGGTTAGGAAGCTTCGAACCCTATACTAATGCAACAGTCACTTCCTTTGTCACAGAAATGATGAAAGAAAACAACCAAGAAGAATTGATAAACCAATACCATTTAAATCCATTCGATGTCCTTGTATTAAGTTTAGAACGCACACTTTGCGAAAAAATAATGAGCTTGATGCGCTTTTCATTTACCGAAGATCCAATAACCGATTTAAATAACAAAATCAGACATATTTACGACATACACAAATTGTTAGAAAAAGAAGAAATTAACGCTTTTTTCCAATCAAGTGAATTTGATAATTTATTGCTAATCGTCGCTAATGATGATGTAATAAGTTTTAAGAATAATAACGGTTGGCTCGACAATCATCCAGCAACAGCCATGATTTATGCCGACATTGAAAACACTTGGAATCAATTGCGAACTACCTACAATACAACATTCAACGAATTAGTCTATGGCGAACTTCCAACCGAAGAACAAATCCTGACAACTTTAAATACCGTAAAGGAAAGATTAAAAAAAGTAGATTGGAAAGTGGATAGAGAAACTTCTGCCTAATAAACGATAAGAAATTGTTGTACTGTAATTTTATTCTTTGCAATTAACTTTCTTTAAAAACAACTCAACCTCTCTCAAAATATGTTCATCACCCAATCGGTCAGCTTCAAGATACCGTTTGTGGTCCAAATACATTTCTCTAAAAAACAGAAAAATAAAAACCAAATACAACGCGATAGAAAATAGAATGTGGCTCATAATAAAAGTTTTAAATCTCACCACACTCTTGTGGCAAATAGAACTTACAATTACCACATAACTGTAAAAAAAACTATGCAATTCGAGAATGATACTATTCATTTCAATCATTAATCCAGCCACTACAAATAAATCGGCGATAATCCGCGTCCCAAATCAACGAGCAAAGCGAGTTCTTAAATGACCTTAAATTCCTTACATGGTAAAAAAAACCACGAGCAAAGCGAGAAAAAATCTGTGTAAATCCGTTAAATCTGTGTCATCTGTGTTCCAAAAAAACGAGCAAAGCGAAGTTAAATAACAATATTCAATTCGGGAATTAAACCTATTCCATTCGGGAATACAACACCAATCCACTTGCAACAATACCACTACTCCAATAGATTTGCTTTCAATCAAACTAAAACAGTAGCGTATGAAATTGTTTTCCGAACATCTATTATCTGAACTAGACAAACAACTACAAAACATTCACTCCAAAACAGACAATCCTGTTCAATATGCAGAATTAGCAATTAAAACATTAATTCCAATTTTTGAAAATCTAAAAACAAAATTCCTAAAGCATACGTTTACAAACAAATCAGAAGAAATCAGTTTCTTTCGCGATACCAAACCACAATTTGCGGCCAAACTCATTTATTACAACAAAATATACAACATCGAAACCAACAAACCATTCGGTTCCAAAAAAGCAATTCGAAAATACTACAATCTCGAATTATTCAAACTGCAAGCATTTTATAATGAAAATAAAGAGTTCTACAAATACTACAAAACAGACAATAAAAGTCTAGACCATAAATATTTTCTCCGAGGAAAACACGATTTGAGGCACACATTGGATAGCTTTTACTTTCAAGCAGACAATCGTTTCTCAACATCACACGATTATAAAGTAGCCAAAATTATAGCAAACGAAAAGCTAAAAAGCTACATCGAAAATGAAATTTCAAAACTAGAACAAAAAGAAGAAAGCATTGTCGTTAACGCAAACACTAAAACTCAAAAATGGACCGGCTCAAAAGTAGGATTGATTGAATTAATTTATGCGCTTCACACCGAAGGCGTTTTCAATAACGGCACATCCGAACTAAAAGAAGTAGCCACTTTTTTTGAAACAACATTCAACATCGATTTAGGACAATTCAACCGCGCCTTTTTAGAAATTCGAGCAAGAAAATCAGAAAGAACCAAATTCATAAACACACTAAAAGAAAAACTAATACTTCGCATGGACGATGCAGACGAAAACTAATATGGGTTGCCATTAATTGACAACCCATACTTAGTCATTAGAATACCGTCATTGCGAGCTTGCGAAGCAATCTCATCTATTCTCTATTTTCTATATTCTATTCTCTATTTTCTATTCTCTATTTTCTTCTCAATCATTCTGCGCAATCCCAGTAACAAGTGCCATCGTAGCAGCTTCAGCCGAACCATATTCAGCACCTTCAGTAGATGCAATAATATTTCCAATAAGTACAGTCCAATCGGGATCAGTATTCTTTTTTGGCTTTTTTCTAGCTCTGTAAGCAGAATGTCTAGCTACCGAAGTAGTTGTAAAAATAATGCGCTTATCGTTCTCAGTTAATGAAGAGTTAAGCAATACGCCATTCTCGTAGGAAACAACCTTATCATAAATCACATCACAATCATTCTCATTCTCAAGAAAAATAATAAATGAATTGATAAAATTTGTTAAACTCGATTTGCCTGTTGTTGACATACTCGAAGCGGAGATAACATCATTGACACAATTGGTTGGATGTTCAAGTAAATAATGAACTCTAGTACTTGAAACGTTATGATAAGGTGAACCTTTAATCGAATTAAAGCTTGCACTAGCATCGGCTATGGTTTGCACTTTAGTTATAATTTGAGGAACAGTACCACCCAAATTTGCATTGGTGTAATACGTATCAAACAATTCATTATAAAGCCATCCCACTTCGTCATAAGGATTGGCATCATTTCCAGGCAAAGTCGTAACAAGTTTAGCGGAAATAGCATTGGCATTTTCAGAATTCGTAGTGTCATTATCAGAGCTACAAGATACAAGTCCTGTACTCATCATAACAATAAAGGCAATAATTAGTGTGCATGAGTGTATATTTTTCATGTGATTTAATGTGTTAGAATGTTACTGATTACTTTTTTTTCATCAGTTCATTTAGCCCGGGATAATTGAACTAGGATTTGATTTTGCTCATAACAAAACCGTTTGAATTCAAGGCAAAACTAACTGCCCATTTCCCATCTCACAAGCCAACTGGTAGGTCATTCCCGAATGTAAAATGTGTCATTCGGGAATGAAACACTCAAAAACAAATAGTAAAACACAACACTTCAATACATTACATTTCATAAAGTCCATTCTCAATTTGTCACTTCATCTATCGTCATTTTTAATTATTTTTTTTACATTTATTCGCTAAAAAATCCACATTACCTATAATTCTTTTGCAGTTTTTAATTGTTTAAGTTCCAAATCCTTATAATGATTACAAAAAAACGCTTACTATTTTTAGTACTACTAATCTCGCATTTTATAAATGCGCAAAACAACTATGGTAAAAATTCAGATAGTCTATCTTCCAAAAGTTATGATTATTTAAGTCAAGCAGCTGTCCGATATGGGAATGATACTGTCAAATCAAATAGGTATGCGAAAGCATGGTTAGAAAAAGCTAAAGAGCTGAACGACTTTGAGCAAGTTACTTTAGCATACAAAACGATAATGTATCTAGTAGATAAAAAGTATCATTTGAATTATGCGGATAGCATAATTAGTGTTGCCATGAACACAAAAGATAACTTAATAATTGGCAATGCCTATCTCACTAAGGCAACAGTTTACTATGGTAAAAAAGAGCATAACAAGGCATTAGATAATTTTATAATTGCAGATAGTTATATTTCTAAAACAAACGATGAATATTCAATCTATAAACTAAAATACGGCATTGCACAAACAAAATCCTATCTTGGTTTCTATGATGAAGCCATTAGTTTATTCAGAGAATGTATTGATTATTTCAAGGAAGAAAATGACAGAGCATACCTCAACTCATTACATTCATTGGGTTTGTGTTACAATCGAATTGGAAATTATGCATGGTGTACTGTTACAAATCAAACCGGAATTGACGAAGGAAAAAGATTGAACAACCTAGAAATGCAACCGTATTTCATCCATTCTGAAGGTGTAAATCTTTGTGGTTTAAAAAAATACAAGGAAGCTATTTCTAAATTAACTTCAGTTCTACCAACAATACAAAGCAAGAAAGATTTTGCAAACGCATCAGTGGCATATTTCTACATCGGAAAATCATTTTGGGCTTTAAATCAAAAGGATAAAGCGATAATCTATTTTAAAAAAGTAGAGGATATATTCAAAAAAGAAAAATACATCCGTCCAGACTTGCGCGAAGGCTATGAAAAGCTTATCGATTATTACAAACGAAAAGGAAATACAAAATCCCAACTTTACTACATTGATCAATTATTAAAAGTTGATAATATTCTTGGGCAAAATTACAAATACCTACTAAAAAAAGTAGTCAAAGAATACGACACTAAAGAATTATTAAAATCCAAACAGGAGATTGAAAATGCAATGACATTTAGAACTTTTGTAGCTTTTGGTATCATCAGCATACTGATTTCTATTATTGCATTTTTAATATACAAGCACTTCAAAAACAAACGGCTTTTCGATGAAATAATGAAACGTGATACTTCTAAGCCTGCAATTACTGAAACCTGTATTGAACCATCGACTTTTGAGGAAATAATAAAGAACGACACTACTGAACCCATTAGTTCTGAAAACACCGACAAACAAAATAGTCAAGAAATAAGCCCAGATATTGAAACTGCTATTTTAAAGAAGTTGGAGAAATTCGAGCAGAGTAAAAAATATTTAGAGAAAGACATGACGCTTTCAAAAATGGCTGTATTCCTAAATACCAATACAAAATATGTTACAAAGATTATTGCCAAACACAGAGGAAAAGGGACTATTGACTACATAACCGATTTGAAAATAAATTACATAATCGAAATTCTAAAAAAAGAAACTAAATACCGAAACTACACCCACAAAGCTTTGGGTGAAGAAGCTGGTTTCGGTTCCACCCAAAACTTCACTCGTGCATTCAAAGAACGAAACGGAATTTCACCTACATACTTCATTTATAAACTAAAGAAATCAGCAAATACAGGCAATTAGAAATTAATTGCCTCTTTTTCTTTCACAACTTGTGATTGACTTGTGAAATAAATATTCTCAAAACATACAATTTTGTGCCATAACAATGTAAAACATAAATTATGGCAATTGAAATCCTCACTAAACAAGACCTAAATGATTTCCGCACGTTACTACTAGACGACATTAGAGAAATCTTTCAAAACAAAACAGAGCAAACCAAACAATGGCTTAAATCCTCAGAAGTTAGAAAGCTACTCAATATTTCTCCAGGAACACTCCAAACCTTACGCATTAACAAAACCTTATCCTACACCAAGATCGGCGGAATAATCTATTATCCATACAAGGATATTGAAAAACTTCTCGATCAAAACAAAGTAAGTTCCGAACGCACATTATTTAATTCTAAGTAATTCTCTTGTCATACCGAGCGCACAATGTCATTAAGTTAAGGGTTTAATTATTTGAAAATCAACAGTTTAAAATTGTTTT
>NZ_JACTAC010000091.1 GCF_014486675.1 Flavobacterium macrobrachii | reverse complement strand
TTTGTGAGGTTTTCTATCAATTAATCTGTGAAATTTGTGTTTATTTACTCAAATACATTTTTCTTCTGCTGTATAATTCATAAAATTGATCGTCTTTTAAATCATCTATGAACAAAATACTTTCTCCTGTAGACTTCATTTCTGGTCCGAGTGCTTTGTTTACATTCGGAAACTTACTGAAAGAGAAAACTGGTTGCTTGATGGCATAACCGTTTAATTTTGGATTAAAAGTAAAATCGGTTACTTTATTTTCGCGAAGCATTACTTTGGTGGCATAATTTACATACGGTTCGCCATAGGCTTTTGCAATAAATGGAACCGTTCTCGAAGCTCTTGGATTTGCCTCGATGATGTAAACTGTATCGTCTTTAATAGCAAACTGAATATTGATTAATCCAACCGTTTTTAATGCTAATGCAATTTTCTTCGTATGATCTTTGATTTGTTGCATTACAAATTCGCCTAAATTAAACGGCGGCAACGTTGCATTACTATCGCCTGAGTGAATTCCGCATGGTTCGATATGTTCCATAATTCCGATGATGTACACATTTTCACCATCACAAATAGCATCGGCTTCGGCTTCAATTGCTCCATCAAGATAATGGTCAAGCAGCAATTTATTGCCCGGAATATTTTTCAGTAAATCAATTACGTGTTCTTCCAACTCTTGTTTGTTGATGACGATTTTCATTCCTTGTCCACCCAAAACATACGACGGACGAACTAATAAAGGAAAGTCTAAAACATCGGCTAATGCTGAAGCTTGATCGGCATTTTCGGCTACACCAAATTTTGGAAACGGAATATTTAGTTCTTCCAAAAGTTCTGAAAATCGTCCTCTGTCTTCGGCTAAATCCAAAGCGTCAAACGATGTTCCTAATATTTTAATGCCGTATCGGTCTAATTTTTCTGCTAATTTCAAAGCGGTTTGTCCGCCAAGTTGCACAATTACACCTTCTGGTTTTTCATGGCGAATGATGTCGTAAATATGTTCCCAAAAAACAGGTTCAAAATACAATTTATCAGCTGTATCAAAATCGGTAGAAACCGTTTCAGGATTGCAGTTAATCATAATGGTTTCATAACCACATTCTTTGGCAGCCAAAACACCGTGAACACAAGAATAATCAAACTCAATTCCTTGTCCGATACGATTTGGTCCCGAACCTAAAACAATAACTTTTTTTCTGTCGGAAACAATACTTTCGTTAGAAACAAATTTTTTACCATTGGTTTCTATTTCGGCTTCAAAAGTGGAATAATAATATGGTGTTTTTGCTTTAAATTCGGCAGCACAAGTATCAACCAATTTATATACGCGATTGATATTCATTTCTTCACGAAGTTTATACACTTGACTTTCTAAACAACCCATCATGTGAGCAATTTGTCGGTCGCCATAACCTTTTTGTTTGGATTCCAAAAGCAATTCTTTTGGTAAGGTATCAACTTTATATTGTGAAATTTCTTTTTCTAATAAGTATAATTCTTCATATTGCTTCAAAAACCACATGTCAATTCGTGTGATTTCGTGAATTCTGCTCAATGGAATTCCCATTGCAATGGCATCATAAATCACAAAAACTCTGTCCCAACTTGCAAAAGTTAATTTCTCGATGATTTGCTCGTAATTTTTATAACCTTTTCCGTCAGCGCCAATTCCGTTACGTTTAATTTCTAACGATTGTGTTGCTTTATGCAATGCTTCTTGGAACGAACGACCAATTCCCATAACTTCACCTACGGATTTCATTTGTAATCCTAAAGTTCTGTCGGAACCTTCAAATTTATCAAAGTTCCAACGTGGAATTTTTACGATTACATAATCCAAAGTTGGCTCAAACAAAGCCGAAGTTGATTTGGTAATTTGATTTTGAAGTTCATCTAAGTGATAACCTAAAGCTAATTTGGTCGCAATTTTAGCGATTGGATAACCAGTAGCTTTTGATGCTAATGCTGAAGAACGCGAAACTCTCGGATTGATTTCGATGGCAACAATATCTTCTTTTTCATCGGGTGAAACGGCAAACTGAACGTTACAACCGCCAGCAAAATTTCCGATAGAACGCATCATCAAAATTGCCATATCACGCATTTTTTGAAATGTTGTGTCGGATAATGTCATTGCCGGAGCAACTGTAATTGAATCTCCAGTATGAATTCCCATTGGATCCATATTTTCGATAGAACAGATGATAACTACATTGTCATTTTTATCTCTAAGTAATTCTAATTCGTATTCTTTCCAACCTAATAATGCTTTGTCAATCAAGACTTCGTGAATTGGCGAAGCTTCTAATCCGCGAGTTAGTAAGTCGTCAAAATCTTCTTTTTTGTGTACAAAAGCTGCTCCAGTTCCACCCAATGTAAACGATGGACGAATTACTAACGGAAATCCAAATTCTTGCGCAATTTCTTTTCCTTTTAGGAATGATGTTGCTGTTTTGGCTGGTGCAGTTGGAACGTTTATTTTTTCTAACAATTGCTTGAATTGTTCTCTGTCTTCTGTGATGTTGATGGCGTTGATGTCAACTCCAATTAATTTTATCCCAAAATCTTTCCAAATTCCTTTTTCGTCGGCTTCAAGGCAAAGATTTAATGCGGTTTGTCCACCCATTGTTGGAAGAACAGCATCGATTTGAGGATGTTCTTTTAGGATTTGAATGATGGATTTGGTTGTTAATGGCAATAAATAAACGTGATCTGCCATTGATGGATCGGTCATGATGGTTGCTGGATTGGAATTGATTAGGATTACTTCAATTCCTTCTTCACGAAGTGAACGTGCTGATTGTGAACCTGCATAATCGAATTCGCAGGCTTGTCCGATAACGATTGGTCCAGAACCAATTATTAAAACCGATTTGATTGAGTTGTCTTTTGGCATTGTAGTTAGTTTTTAAACTTCGTATGTTTTTTATTTAGTTGTGTTTGTGTGTTGTTTGTTTTTTTGAAATTGTGTTTAGCAATTGCAATTGTCTTTGTTGATTTTAGCCCCGATAGTAGTGGAAATCCTTTTTTAATTTTTCTTTAAAATTAAAAAGATTGCAACGGATAGCGGGAAATAGCTCCTGAAAATTATCAATATTTATGAACAGGTTTAAAAAAAAGCCGCTACTAATAAAAGTAACGGCTTGATATTGATCAATTTCTAATCATTATTTTTTGTGTCTTGGTTCGCAAGAAACTGTTAATTTATGTCTTCCTTTAGCTCTACGACGCGCAAGGACTTTTCTTCCATTTGCAGAAGCCATTCTGTCCATAAATCCGTGTTTATTTCTTCTTTTTCTTTTCGATGGTTGAAATGTTCTTTTGCTCATTGCTTTGTATCTTTAAATCGTGTATTATTTTCTTTAACAAACGGTTCCTTTAAAACCGAGTGCAAATATACAAACCTTTTTTTTTCTGGCAAGCACTTTTTTAAAAATATTTTTAATTGATTTTATTACCTTTGCAAACAAATTTTTAAATCATGTTTCACAGAAATATCAAAATCGTTTTAGCGGTTCTAATTTTTGCCACAGCGATATGGCAATTTACGGAAAGTAATATTGGAAATGGAATTTTTCTTATCTTTTTATCGTTGATTCCTGTTTTTCTTTATTTTAAGAATGAGTATATTTTATTGGCGTTTTTGAAGTTGAGAAAGCAAGATTTTCCTGGTGCGAAAAATTGGTTGGATAAGATTAAAAATCCAGAAACGGCTTTGGTTAGAAAACAACAAGGTTATTATAATTATTTGAACGGATTGATGTTATCGCAAACGAATTTGCATCAATCGGAGAAGTTTTTTAAGAAAGCAATTGAACTTGGTTTGAATATGGACATGGATTTGGCGGTTGCAAAATTGAACTTAGCCGGAATTGCAATGTCTAGAAGACGTAAAATGGAAGCTACGGCTTTATTGAACGAAGCTAAAAAACTAGATAAGCAAGGTATGCTGAAAGATCAGATTAGCATGATGAAAGAGCAAATGAAGAAAATATAGTTTTCAGTCGCAGTTTTCAGTAATCAGTTAGCATAAAAAAAAGCTTTAGAAAATTCTAAAGCTTTTTTTATTTTAAACTGTCAGCTAATAACTGAAAACTGCGACTGAAAACTAATAACCTTCCGTTGGGATTTCGATTTCGTATTTCTTTTTACTTGTATTTACTAATTTTTTGTCACGTAACCACGGATTGTGGATTTTTAAAATCTTATAGTTTATTCCCTGTGTTTTTGCAAAGCTCGCTAAATCGGTAATAGTGCTATCAACTTCGATTTTCTTGGTTGGAATTGGTCGATATAAATCGTTTGGATAAATATTGAAACCATATTTTGCTGGATTTTTCATGATTTCTTTTAAAGCTAAAATCCTGAAAACATAGCGCGATGTTTCTTCGGTTAACGCTAAATCATAATAATTGGTAACTTGTTGTTCTTCAATTTTTTTATTTACACCATTCATTCCACCATTATAGGAAGCCGCAGCCATTGTCCAAGTGCCAAATTTATTTTTGGCAGTCAATAAATATTTACATGCTGCTTCGGTCGATTTTTCTAAATGATAGCGTTCGTCAACAAAATCGTTGACTTCCATTCCTTTTTCTTTAGCCGTTTCAGGCATAAACTGCCAAACGCCACGCGCACCAGCCGATGAAACCGCATTAACCAAACCGCTTTCGATTACGGCTAAATATTTGAAATCATCTGGAATGCCATATTTTTGAAGAATTGGTTCAATTACTGGAAAAGCTCGGTTGGCTCTTTTTAGAATCAACGTTGTGGTCGAATGAAGATTTGCATTGATTAACAATTCTCTATCCAATCGTTCTCTAACGTCAACGACATGCAAAGGTGCCGTTTCACCAGCAAAATCGGTTGTTATTGGGAAATACATTGCTGTTCCTTCGTGCAGGAGTTTATCTTTTTTATCGCCCGAAATTCCGAAAACGAAAATTCCAGAGATTAAAACTACTCCAAGTGTTGTCAATAGTGCATTTGTCTTTTTCATAATAAAAAATTGTAATCGTATAATGGTAAAGCTACAAAAATCGCTCCAAAAAAGTTAATCTCCTAACAAAATTTTAGGTAAATTCTCATTCAGCCATTTGTATTTGCTCAAAATCATGATATGCGTTCCATTTTTTACTGGAATAAAATCTTTAATGTATTTTGGCGGAAAAACTTCATCTGCATCACCGTGAATGTGGATTATTTCGTTGTCAATTTCGGTTCGTTCCCAGTTGATGATTTGCTCTATTGCCCAATCTAAATAGCGTTTGTCTCTAACAGCTAGAAATTTTTCATACAAAGCCAATCGTTGTTTTACTATGGATGAACCAAAGGAAAATTTGGTTAGCAACTCAATGTTTTCGAATAATTTAGTTGGCATCAACTTATAAGCTTTGGTGGTTTTGGCGATTTTAAATCGTTTTGGGAATTCTACATTCGATTTTACACTAGAAATAATGACCACTTTTTTTGGATTAACAAATTGTTTCATCTCTTGAACCAAAACGCCACCAAAGGAAACACCAATCAATATGCAGTTTTCGTGTTGGATGTTTTGAGCCATTTTTTCGGCATAAGAAGTCAGTGATTGATTTTTCTCTGGAATAAACCATTCTAACAGATGGGTTTCAAATTGGTCTTCTGGCAATTTAATTCGTTCAAAAATTGAAGAGCTTGCCGCCAATCCGGGCATGAAGTAAACGTGAATTTTAGACATTTTTAACTGTAAACTCGTTTAAAATTAGTAATTTTGCCTAAAATTAACCCTTTTATTTTATTTGTAGATGAATGAAATAGTATTTTCAGAAAAAATGGAAATTAAAGACAATACTTTTGCACGTCAATTTGAAACTTTCATCGATGGAAACATGGTTTCTGTTGAATATTCATTTCAAGAAAAGAAAATATTTCTAACAAGAATAAATACTTTTGATGGTTTTGATAATGAAGAGTTTATCAATGATTTATTGAAAAATATCATGGAAATCGCTTATGAACGAAAATTGAAAGTTGTTCCAATTTTACCAAAAATTGCCGCTTTCATGAGAAAAAATACTACTTATAAAGATTTACTTCCTCCAGGAATTAAGATATAATTAAAAAAAGCAAGAGTTAAAATTCCAAATTCCAATTGTATAAGATTGGAATTTGGAATTTTTATTTTCTATCTTTATCAAATGAGTTCCGAAAATCTAAATTCTGATGAAAGCTATTAAATCGAAATACTTAATATTACTTCTCTTTTGTTTCTCTATTTCTTTTGTTTATAGTCAATCGAATATTAGAAAAGTTTTATTTGAAATTTTAGATGGAGAAAATAATCCATTGCCTGGTGCAACTATTTTGGTTAAAAATTCTAATCCGATTATAAGTACAAATACTAATTTTGATGGAAAAGCGCAACTTGATTTAACTGAACTTGAAGTTTCAGTGGAGTTGAGAGTTCTTGGACCATATATAAAGTTTTACTTAATGAAAAATATTGATTTCGTTAAAGTTGATTTGAAAAAGAAAAAAATTCTGTACTACTACAAAAACAAAATTGTAAAAAAGAAAAAACTAAAAATGAAAGGATATTGAAAAGTTAATAAACAGCGATATTTTTAAAAGCATTCCTTTTTAAACTTAGTTTTTTATATTTACAAAATGAGTTCCGAAAATCTAAATTCTGATGTCATTCATTTTTTTGAAGAAATTCAAAAATATTATGGCAGTAAAACCGAAATAACACAAGGGTTGTTTACTGAAATAGACAATCTTGATGCTAATCAAACTACATGGAATTTATCTGAATTTGAGTTGGTTCGTTCGGCTTATCGCAATTCGGGTGGAAAATTTATGCTGGAAGGCAACGGAACATACTATGAAATTTCTGCCGAAAAAATCATCAGTTTTACTCAAAATGGTAGAAATAAATTTGAATTTATCGAACAGTACAACGAAACGTTTTTTAGAATTACTAAAATTAGGTTTCATTATAAGTATTAAATTAATTACGAATTAAAAATTACGAATTACGATAATTTGGAATTCATAATTCGTAATTCATAATTTCAGTAAACTCCATTCTCACACTTCCATCTTCATCAATTCTGGTCAAATTAATTTCATGTAATGTATTGACTAATTCAGGATTCCAAGGTGTTTTTACTTTTACGTAATTTTCTGTAAATCCGTGAATGTAACCTTCTTTGTTTTCGCCTTCAAAAAGCACTGTATGGTTAGTTCCTATTTGACTTTCGTAGAAAGCACGACGTTTTTTAACCGATAATCCGCGAAGCATTTTACTTCTTTTGGAACGCACATTCATCGGAACCACATTTTCCATAGTTGCTGCTTCGGTATTATCTCTTTCGGAATAAGTAAAAACGTGTAAATACGAAATGTCTAATTCATTTAAGAAATTATAGGTTTCTAAAAAATGTTCATCGGTTTCACCTGGAAAACCTACAATAACGTCAACGCCAATACATGCATTTGGCATTACTTCACGAATTTTATTCACTCTATCAACATATACTTCTCGTTGGTAACGGCGTTTCATTTTTCCCAAAATTTCATTACTTCCAGATTGCAATGGAATATGAAAATGAGGTACAAATGTTCTGCTTTTGGAAACAAATTCTATAGTTTCATTTTTCAAAAGATTTGGTTCGATAGATGAAATTCGCAAACGTTCAATTCCTTCTACTTCGTCTAAAGCTTTTACCAAATCGAGAAAAGTATGTTCGTGTTTTTTATTTCCGAATTCACCTTTTCCGTAATCGCCAATATTTACTCCTGTAAGCACAATTTCTTTGATGCCTTGTTGCGAAATTTCGTAGGCATTTTTTAGAACATTTTCTAAAGCATCACTTCTAGAAATTCCACGCGCCAATGGAATTGTACAATAGGTACATTTGTAATCGCAACCATCTTGCACTTTTAGAAACGCACGTGTTCTATCGCCAATAGAATAACTTCCAACGTAAAAATCTGCTTCTTCAATTTCGCACGAATGTACTTCGCCAAAATTATTTTTGGTTAAATCATTAATATAATCAGTGATTTTGAATTTTTCGGTTGCACCAAGAACCAAGTCAACGCCATCAACAGCTGCTAATTCTTCAGGTTTCAATTGCGCATAACAACCAACGGTAGCAACAAATGCTTTATCGTTGAGTTTCATGGCTTTTTTTACAATTTGCTTGAATTGTTTATCAGCATTTTCGGTAACCGAACACGTATTAATAACATACATATCAGCAACTTCTTCAAAATCAACTCTTTCAAAACCTTCGTCTTGAAAATTTCTCGCAATGGTAGAAGTTTCTGAGAAGTTTAATTTGCATCCTAAAGTGTAGAATGCTACTTTTTTTCTGTTTTCCATAAGTAAGCTCAATTAATGAAATCGTCGTCAAAAAATTGAGAGTGCAAATTTAGGTAAAAAATTAAAATAAAAATAGCCACAGATTCACGGATTAAAATAATTCTAAAAATCTGTGAATCTGTGGCTAAAAAAATTAATTACTCTTTTCTATATTTCTTAGTTTCCTCAAAAACGTGTTCCAAAATTTTAGCATCTTCTTCAGAAAATTGAACATTACGTCTTGCCATTACGATTTTTGCCGTTTGAAAAGCTTTGTTGGTTAAATAAGTTGTAAATCCAGAACTTCCACCCCAAGAAAAGCTTGGAACAAAATTTCTAGGAAAACCACTTCCAAAAATATTAGTTGAAACGCCAACAACCGTTCCAGTATTGAACATTGTGTTTATTCCGCATTTGCTGTGATCACCCATCATTAATCCGCAGAATTGTAGTCCGGTTTTGGCGAATCCTTCTGTTTCATAACTCCACAATCGTACTTCTTCGTAGTTGTTTTTTAGGTTCGAATTATTAGAATCGGCACCAATATTACACCATTCTCCAAGAACTGAATTTCCTAAAAATCCGTCGTGACCTTTGTTAGAATAACCAAAAAGTACCGAATTACTTACTTCGCCACCAATAACAGAATGTGGTCCAACGGTTGTTGCGCCATAAACTTTGGAAGCCAATTTCACTCTGCCCGATTCGCATAAAGCAAATGGTCCACGAATGACTGAACCTTCCATGATTTCGGCATTTTTACCGATGTAAATTGGTCCAGTTGACGCATTTAAAGTTACAAATTCTAGTTTTGCTCCTTCTTCAATAAAGATATTTTCAGGAGAAATTACGTTGACCGATTTTGGAATTGGTTGCGAATGTCTTCCATCTGTAATCAATTCAAAATCTTCTCTAAGTGCGATATCGTTTTTAGCAAAAATATCCCAAGTATTTTCAACCGTTAAACATTCTTCGGCATAATCAATGATTTCATATGTATCAAAATCGACTTCTTCTTGTGTGTCATTGGTGTAAAACGCAATTACTTCGTCACCTTTAAAAATAGCTTGGTTTTTCTCTAGATTTTTCACCATTTCAGATAAAATATCGTTTGGCAAAAACGAAGCATTGATCATAATATTGTCTTCCATTTCTACCATTGGGTATTTTTCTGAAAGATATTCTTCGGTTAAAGTTGTGGTTGTGTAACCTAAATATTTTTCCCATTTTTCACGAATGGTTAAAATCCCAATACGAATTTCGGCAACTGGACGAGTGAAAGTAAAAGGTAAAAGTGCGTTTCTAACGGTTCCGTCGAAAAGTATGTAGTTCATTTTAAAAGTTTATAAGGTTTATGAAGTTTAAAAGTTTATAAAAAAACATTAACTA
>NZ_JACTAC010000090.1 GCF_014486675.1 Flavobacterium macrobrachii | reverse complement strand
TAAATTCTTTATTAAAGAATAGAAAATACACCAATGTTAGACTTAAAATTAAATAGATTGAGGTTGTAATTAAAAAAAGTGTGTCGTTGAGATATTTTAAATAACAAATTAAATATATCGTAAAGGTGTATTGAATAATTAGCGAAATTAAGTTTAAAAATCTATTTCTTACAAACAATATTAAAAAACTTAATAAAACAAAAAAAACAAAAAAAGTTTCATAATCAAAATTGAAATTATAACCACTATCCGGAAAATACTCAATTATTTCTATTAAATTTACTAAAACTATACTAATAATAGGTAACGTTAGCTTTTCGTTTGGCATCATAATAAATAAAAAACTTACTAACACTGTTATTTTTAAATAAACTGTTTTCATAAATTAATTATTATTGTTAGTTGGCGCATTGCCGCCAGAAGTGTTTTTGGTTGCTCCATTTGGTAAAAATAAAGTTCCAATGATAGAATTATATTAATAAAAAAAAACATTCTATGTTAAGATATCAACCAAAGTTTTATAAAACTTTGGTTGATATAAATAAAAGTATTAATTATTTAGCTGTTTTATCTTTAAGTTCTTTCTTAAAGAATAGAAAATATATTAAAACTAAACTTAAGATTAAGTAAATTGTTGTGGGAATTGTAAAGTACCAATAACTTAAAAATTTACATTTAAAGACGTAGATTATCCAACTAAGTTGAATAATTATCCCGTAAAGATTTATTTTTTTATTTTTTAGTATAACAAAAACTAAACTTATGCAAACAATTAAATTAGTCAAACTTGCAATGACCATTTCTTGATTAAAATCTTCATAAAAAAACGACCAAAATGTTTGAAATAAAAACAATAATTGTACAATTCCATTAGGTAATATCACATGTGGACTTGGAAAAATAATTATCAAAAAACTGATTAATACCGCTATTTTTAAATAAATTGTTTTCATAAATTAATTATTACTGTTAGCTGGCGCAGTTCCTCCAGTTGTGTTTTTTGTTGAACCTGTTGGTAAAACTAAATCACGAATCACTTCGCCTAATGTACCTGGTGTTTGTCCACTCCATGGACCAGGCGATTCGCAACTTGGGACTTCTATATTACTATTGTTAAAAATTAAAATAGCTAAATCCGTACAATTCATTGAACCAAGATTATATTGCGGATTACTTTGTGCAACAGCAATAGTACTAGTAATGATATTTGATAATTGAGTTGAAGTAATAGTTGTTGTTATACTTACATCAAATGTATGATTTTCGTCATTTCCAAAAACACCAGGTGTTGATAAAAAATCTCTTGGATCTGGTGTTAATGGATTTGGTAACGCTGAACCTAATGTGCTAATTGGATAAAATCCTAATGTCTTAATTTTCGTTCCTTGTCTTATTGAAATAAATGCATGACCAACATTTAATGTAGGTGAAATAATTATTTTTGAACCGCTGATAGGTTGATCAGCATACAAGGTTATTATTGCGGGTTGTGAAGTATCAAAACAACTTAAATAGTCAGCCATGTCGGTTATTGCTACGTCTGGTGCAACAAGAACATCTTGACCATTAACTTTTCCATCTTTTAATAAGTCAAGAATACTACTTATTTCTTGTATAGCTTCAGGTGAGTTATTATTTGCGGTTACAAAATTCACTAATTCTCTAGCAAAATCCTTTGCTTCATTGTTATTTATATTTTCAGGTCTATTGATATAAGCAATAATATCTCTGTAAGTTTCAAAATTATTTTCGTTTTCATTTCCATAAACCCATTGTTGCTGGCTTACAGACAATCCATGCCAAAATTCAGCTGCGTTTTTTGCTTGTTGGTATTTTTTACTTCCTAGTTCATACATGTTTGGGTCAAAAATATAACCGCTAGGATCACTTAATCCGCTTCCTGAGCCTATACTACCTCCGCCACCGCCACCTGAGAGTGGATATAAAGGTTGGATGATTTCGGTCTCATTACAAACATTGTATCGAACTAAAGTCATACAAAGATTGCATTGATCACAAGTTATTCTGCAAGCATCAGAATCGCCATAGGTACAACTTTCTACATAATAAGCTACTGTATAACAATTACCTGAAATTCTAGCCGAATAAACTTGTCTAATACTGCCTTCAAATTCATTGTCAATACCTGCTAAAAGTTTGTCAAAGTTTTCATCAGTGGGAATTAATTCCAAAATCGATGTTTCCCAATTGCCATCATGGTTGTAAATAACGAGATTGAAGATACTTTTACTGGTTACAATTTTAGGTACAATATTGAAAGTATAACTTATTTTGTTTTCTACTACAACTTGTTTTATGTAGTCAAAATTGATGTCAAAATCGCTCAATTCATAACTTCCATCTGCATTTCGGTATGCAATAGTATTATCTTTTGGAATTTTAAAGGTTTTACTAAAATTGTGTAATCCGGTATTTCTTTTGAATTCTTCAATGGAAACTGTTTTGTTTTTTGTTACTGGTTTTGAACCTTGATGATACAAATCATCACTACAACTACTCAGCATAATTGTGAAAAGGGCAATTACTAGAAATTGGATTTTTTTAATGTGTTGCTTCATAAAATAAATTGGTTTTTGGTTGGCACTAAACTTTTTTAAAAGTAATAAGAACAATTTGATTGTATCTGCGTATAAATAAGTATTTTCTAAGTTATCCAAAGCTAAAAAATTAAAATTTAATAGCGATATTTTTCTTGTGTTTTGTTTTCACTACAGATACTAATAATCCAAATGAGATGCTTCCTTCGTCAGCATCACTAACATTGTATTTTTTATAGAATATAGTTTTGATTAAAAAACTGATGTAAAATGTATTTGATTAAAATTTTTTTATATTTTTATGTAAGAAAATATCTTTTTTATGTTTCAACACTTAGTAAATCTATTTTTTCCTAAAAGCTGTGCGGGTTGTTCTTCGTTTTTATTGACGAATGAATTGGTGATTTGTACGCAATGTCGATTTGATATTCCGTTGACGAATCATCATAAGATTGAGGAAAATGAAGTGATGAAAAAGTTTTATGGTCGTGTTCCGCTGGAGTTTGCTGGTGCGTTGTTTTATTTTCATAAAAAAGGAATTGTTCAGGAAATGATTCACAAGTTGAAATATAAAGGTCAGGAAGAAATTGGCGAAGCGATTGGGTATTGGTATGCTGAAGAATTGAAAAATGTTGAAATTATTTGTTCAGCCGATTTTATTATTCCGGTTCCGTTGCACAAAAAACGAAGAAAAACACGTGGTTATAATCAAGTGGATGCATTTGGGAAAGCGTTGTCGGACAAACTTGGAATTCCGTTTGATGAAACGATTCTTAGGCGAAATGTGTATGCTAAAACTCAAACGAAGAAAGATTTATTGGATAGAATTGAAGTTAAAGAGGCAACTTTTGAAGCTGTTTTTAACGAAAATCATCACGGGAAACATTTTGTTTTGATTGACGATGTGGTTACGACAGGTTCAACTTTGGAGATTTGTAGTAAAGCG
The DNA here is from genome assembly GCF_014486675.1 of Flavobacterium macrobrachii. GTDB lineage: Bacteria > Bacteroidota > Bacteroidia > Flavobacteriales > Flavobacteriaceae > Flavobacterium > Flavobacterium macrobrachii. Next base: position 6,335 of record NZ_JACTAC010000090.1, on the reverse strand, counting down.
TTGTTGAAAATTCCGGATGCGAAAATTAGTATTGTTTGTATGGCAATGTCGCATCAGTGATTTTTTTTTACCATATAAGGAATTTAAGGTCATTTAAGTTTTTATTGATACTGTTGAATTAGACCTGACAGGTTTTTAAAACCTGTCAGGTCTGAGGTTTAATAAATAATATATAATCAACTTTGTCAAAGTTTTAAACTTTGACAAAGTTCTCAAATACAAACTGTTTAGAAAAGTTTACAAAAATTCAAATGGTTTTTCAATTAGCCCTGATTACCTCACTTATACTTTTATTTTATTTGGAGTTCGGTGAACTTCGTTTGAAGTGGAAATCCTTTTTATTGTTTTTAAATAGGCATCTCGACTGCGCTCGATGTGACAACAATAAAAAGATTGAAACGGAAAGCAGGAAAATGGTCGACTGATACTGCCCGAAAGTTTCGCTCCAAATGAATTTTGCTATTTTTTGGGTGATTGTGGTGTTAAGTTTACTTAAAAACATTTCGTTAGCTTTAAATATAATTGTTATTTTGTGGTTTGAAATTAAAACGAATGATGCCAAAATATATTCTTCGATTACTTTTTTTGTTTTCGTTATTGATTACCGCTAGTTGTGCGAAACGTGGTAACATTACTGGCGGCGATAAAGACACGATTGCTCCGGTTTTGACGGCGAGTTTTCCTAAAAATCTTTCTACGAATTTTACGGCTAAAGAGATTGTGTTGAATTTTGACGAATATGTTAAGATGAAAAATATCAATAAACAGTTGATTGTTTCGCCACTGTTGAAATATCCGCCGGAGATTTTGCCGATGAATGCTTCTAAAAAAATTACAATTAAAATTAAAGATACGTTGCAACCCAATACTACGTATAGTATGAATTTTGGGCAAAGTATTGAAGATAATAATGAAGGAAATCCGTATTCGCAGTTTAAGTATGTTTTTTCGACTGGAAGTTATATCGATTCGCTGAAATTGAACGTGAAAGTGAAAGATGCTTTTGAGAAAAAAACGGATAATTTTGTTTCTGTAATGTTATATGAAATCAACGAAAAATACACCGATTCGACGATTTATAAAGAAACGCCAAGTTATATTACGAATACTTTGGACAGCTTGCAAATAGTGACTTTGGACAATATTAAAGCAGGAAAATATCTTCTGATTGCGCTGAAAGACAACGGAAATAATAAATACAATCCGAAATCGGACAAAATTGGTTTTCAAAAAGACTACATTACGATTCCGAATGATACTATTTTTGAATTAGAATTGTTTAAGGAAGTTTTGGATTTTAAAGCGATAAAACCAACGCAAGCTTCGGGAAATAGAATTCTGGTTGGTTATGAAGGAAAACCAAAAGGCGCTAAAGTTTCAGTTAAAAACGGCGAAACCGAAATTCCGTCGATAGTAACACAGTTTCCAAAGAAAGATTCGCTACAAGTTTGGTACAAACCGATGAAAGTTGATTCGCTATTGGTTTCGGTAGAAAAAGATAACTTTAAAAAGGAATTTTGGACTAAAATTAAAGATCAAAAGAAAGATTCATTAAAAATTTCGCCAGCATTTACTGGTATTATTTCTTTGCGCGAACGCTATGCGTTGAACAGTTCTATTCCGTTAGTGAAATTTGACAAGAGCAAAATTTCTATCATCAATAAAGATTCGGTTGCGGTAAATTTTACCACAGAATATGACGAATTTGAACAAAAAATGTTTTTGGATTTCAAATTGGAACCACAAGAAAAGTATGTTATTAAAGCTTTGCCAGGCGCGATGACTGATTTTTATGATAACGTTAATGATACGTTGAGTTATAAAGTGACTACGAGAAATGTTACTGATTATGGCTATATAAAAGTGACTTTAGAAAATGCCAAACGATTCCCTATTATTCTTGAATTAACAGACAAAGATGGAAAAGTAAAAGCTACTGCCATAACCGAAAATAATCCTGTTGTAGAATTTTTTGCCTTGGAACCGAATACTTATACTCTTCGTGCTATTTATGACGATAACAAAAATGGTGTTTGGGATACAGGAAATTTTCTTCAAAAAAGACAATCGGAAGAAGTGATTTATTTTCCTAATCAGATAAAAGTTAATCCTAATTGGGATGTCATCGAAACATTTAGGATGACGAATTAAATTGTGTTGAATTTGAAATCATCTTTGTCATCAAGAAAAGCTAACTTTTTTCTGGTTTCTAGTAATTTTTCTTTGTCTAAATCGATGATGAATACCGAATCCGTTTCTTGTGGTTCGAGTATGTAATTTCCAAGAAAATCAACAGCTTGCGAATGACCAATGTATTCGTGTTTATTATTGTCGGTTCCAATTCGGTTTACGCCAATTGCATAACTCATGTTTTCTACAGCACGTGCTTTGAGTAAAATATCCCAGGCATTGGTTCGGATTTTTGGCCAATTGGCAACATAAAGCAACACATCATAATTTTCTAAATTTCGAGAAAAAACTGGAAAACGCAAATCGTAACAAATCAATGGACAAATCCTGAAACCTTTATATTCTACAATTAGTTTATCTTTTCCTGCGGAATATACTTTGTCTTCGCCAGCTAAAGTGAACAGATGGCGTTTATCATAGTGCTGAATATCGCCATTTGGAAATACAAAAACCAATCGGTTGTAGAACTTTCCTTTTTCTTCAATGACTAAACTTCCTGTAATGGCGCAATTTTTAGCTTTCGCCAAATGTTGAAGCCAAGCAACGGTTTCACCATTCATGGTTTCGGCAACGGCTTTTGGATTCATCGTAAAACCAGACGAAAACATTTCGGGTAAAACAATCAAATCGACGTCTTCCATAAAACCGGTGATTTTTTGTGCCAAATGGCTACGGTTTTCGGTTGGGTTTTCCCAGATTAGGGAAGTTTGCATTAGGGCTATTTTCATTTTATTAAACTTTTTGGAACACAGATTTGAGAAATTCAAGAAATTTTTAAAATTTATCTAATTTCTTTGATCTGTGTTTCTGTATTTTTATTTAATCGTTATTTCATCAATAAATATAAAAGCATCACCACCAAAACCTTGATGCCATTCGGGTAGTTTGCCGAAATTAAAGGCTTTGACTTTTATATATCGAGCATTTATTGGCGTTGAGATACAGCGGAAATCTTTTATGCTGTTTTCTTCTTGTTTTGGATTTACGTCATTATTGCTAGTTCCAAGTAAAGTAAAATTGAGATTATCTACAGAGGTATAATATTCCACTTTCGTTGGCATCAATATCCAAGAACGTTGGTCTTGCAAATAATTGGAATGAATTTCAGAAATGGATTTAATTTCCTGTAAATCAACTGTGGCTTCAAAATCCTGACTTTGATAGCCTTGCCAATCGCCTTTTCGCCAATTTTCTGTTCCAAAAATTCCATCTAGCAAACCGTCATTTCCACCAGCATGATATTGCGGATTGTACTTGGATTTAATGTCGATAGTGTAATTGTTTGGTTTTTTGAAGAAGGTTGCTGAAATGGTTTGACTATGTTCATTATCATTTTTAAGATAAGCTTGTATTGTTGAAGAAGCTTCGATATAAAATGGTTTTAAGTATGGAACATAAGTCATTTTTATGGTTGAATAGTCAACGTCCTTTTCAAAAACTATATAGTATATTTTTTCCTTTGGATTTTGGGACAAAATCTCAATCATCATTCTATCCTTAAACGATTTACTTTCAGCTTCAATTACTGGAACTGGAACAATATCTTTTATCAGTTCTTCTTCTTTTACAGCATATGCGATATCAAAATCATTTGTGGTTGCATATTTTTCATATTTGGTGTCTAAAAATTTAAAATAACTTTTCGGAGTTTTTTTGTTTAATATCTTTAAACCTTTATCAGTATTAATTTTAATATTTTCAAAATAAGGTTCAACGGTTGACCATTTAATTTGCCCAGGCGTAACCGAATAAATTCCCATCGAACTCAACACATACCATGCGCTCATTTGTCCGCAATCTTCGTTTCCTATTAATCCGTCAGGAGAATTTTTATAGAAATTGTTTAGAATGTAATGTACTTTTTCGGTAGTTTTTTCAGGTTTTCCAATGTAGTTGTACAAATACGCCATGTGATGACTGGGTTCGTTTCCGTGTGCGTATTGTCCAATTAATCCTGTAACATCTACTTGTTCGCGACCTGTAGTTTTACTTTCACTGTTGAACATTTCGTCAAGTTTGGCTTCAAATTTTTCGTTTCCGCCGTATGCTTCAATCATTCCGGGAATATCTTGTGGCACAAAAAAGGAATACTGCCATGAATTCCCTTCGGTGAAATTATTGTTAATTTCGCGCGGATCGAAAGGTTTGTCCCAACCGCCATTTTTCTTTGGTCGCATAAAACCAGTATTCCAATCGAAGATGTTTTTCCAGTTTTGAGAACGTTTCATGAAATAATCGTAATCTTCTTTTTTGTTTAAAATTTGAGCCATTTGTGCAATACACCAATCGTCATAAGCATATTCTAGGGTTTTTGAAACGCTTTCGTGTTCATCGTCCATTGAAATAAATCCTTGTTTTTTATAAGCATCCAATCCTAAATGATCTAACATTGCTGAATGTTTTGCGGCTTCGAATGCTTTTTCATAGTCAAAACCCGTAATTCTTTTTGCCATAGCATCAGCCATAACCGAAACCGAGTGATAACCAATCATGCAATCGGTTTCATTGGAAGCCAATTCCCAAACAGGCAATCTTCCGCCTTGTTCGTATTGTTTCAGAAACGTATTGATGAAATCGGCAGTTCTTTTTTTGTCAATCAAAGTATACAACGGATGTGCTGCTCGAAATGTATCCCAAAGCGAGAAAACGGAATAGTAATCAAATCCTTCGGCAACGTGAATTTTATTGTCACGACCACGGTATTTTCCGTCGATGTCTTGAGCAATATTTGGTTGAACCATTGTATGGTATAAAGCGGTGTAGAAAATGACTAACTTGTCTTTATTGGTTTCTGTAATTTGAATTTTAGAAAGTTCTTTGTCCCAAAATAGTTCAGCTTCTTTTTTAACTTTTTCAAAATCCCAATGTTTGATTTCGGATGAATTGAGTTTTGCTCCTTCATAACTTGTTGGCGAAAGCGAGACTTTTACGAGTATTTTTTCTCCTTTTTTGACTTGTTTTGAGAAACTCATTCCAGAAATTTCAAGCGATTCTGAATTTGATTTGTTCATTTTTGAAACTTTCATCGGAACATTAAACTCAATTCGAGCATAAACGTATTGGTTTCTTGCCCAAGCTTCACTTCTTCGCAACACTTCAATTGTTTTATCATCAATTACTCGAATTTGACCTTCTAGTAATTTGTCTCTATGATTTAAGTCTAAAATAATATTGGTCAAACCGCTTTCATTAAATGTATATTCATGAAATCCAACTCGAGTTGATGTAGTCAAACGAACGTCAATATTGTGTTTGTCCAGTTTTACGCTATAAAATCCGGTGGAAGCTTTTTCGTTTTGATGTGAAAATGTAGAAGAATAGATTTTGTTGTCAAATGACGGTTCGCCGATAGTTGGCATTAACATAATATCGCCATAATCAGAAACTCCAGTTCCGTTCAAATGCGTATGCGAAAATCCGTAAATCGTTTTATCAGAATAATGATAACCTGAACAGCCATCCCAACTTCCATCAATTCGGGTATCTGGTGAAAGTTGCACCATTCCAAACGGAACAGTTGCGCCTGGATAAGTATGTCCATGACCGTCGGTTCCAATAAATGGATTGACGTTTTTTACAAATTCTTGAGAAAATGTTGTGGTGGAAATGAAAAGTATTCCAAAAAGTATATTCCTCATTTAATAGATTTTAATTTGTTATAAAATTGAGAAAATTTTATGGGGAATACAATTTTAATTAGATCTGATTTCTCTATTGTGCCAAACAAAACTATTTTTAAAAGATTGTTTCATGTTGAATTATCATATAAAAGAAGATTGAAATGAAATTATAATTGTTTCAAAAATTTGTATCTATTTTTTTGGGTACCGTTTTGAATTTCGATAATATACATTCCATTTTGAAGGGATTCAGTAGAAACTTGCTTATTTACTACAACTCCTTTTTGAACTAATTGACCAAATAAATTAGTAATTTGGTACTTTATATTTTCGTTTATATCAGAAAAATGTAAAATATCTTTTGTTGGATTAGGATATAAAAATATTTTTTGGGTTGGTTCATTTGTATTGACATCCAAAAAAGATTGATTAGTTAAGCGAACTAAAGAACGCTCGGTTACACCTTGAAAACTTTTGAAAGAACCTCCAACAAGAAGACCTCCGTTGGGTTGCATATAAAAAAAA
>NZ_JACTAC010000008.1 GCF_014486675.1 Flavobacterium macrobrachii | reverse complement strand
ACACTCTCAAATATTTTACTATTTGTATACTTTTTTATAATTTATTGCGTTATATGTAATGAGTTTTGATTTATAAAATAGTTTTTATACCTAATAATGTTAAAATGATATAATAATTACTTGGCAAATTCTCCTAGGAAAAGAAATCGTCTTTCAGAAGAAGCCGATGCCTGTTTTTATTAACATTAATTTTATTATTATGAATAAATCGTATTTTCCGCAGCGAATAGCGGACTTGGTTTTATGGTACACTAACTATAAATCAAAATTGCCTAATTATGCGGCGGAGCTCAACCTAACGCAAGCAGAAATAGATAGTGAAGTAGCCTATTGTGAAGACATGATAAATGCTATTAATTTAGTCACTACCCAAAAAGGGTTGTTAAAAAGTGCTTTTGAAAACCGCACTTCAGTATTAAACGATAACAACTCAAAGCTAAAAGAAGATATAGCGCGCCACAAAACGGCTAAGTTTTATACCCAAGCTATTGGAGAAGATTTGGGTATAGTTGGTTCATCTGTAATTTTTAATCCAGATACTTATAAACCTGTGGTATCGGCGGCTTTGTTTGGAGGAGCTATCCGCATTCGTTTTACTAAAAAAGGGGTAAATGGTATTAATTTATACGTTAGGCATAAAGGTACTTCTAATTGGAAAGCTATAACTAGATTGACTACTAGTCCGTTTGAATATCAACCAACGCTAGCGGTAGAAGGACAGCCAGAGCATTTTGAGTTTCGAGCTTTTGGGGTAATAAAAGACCAAGAAATTGGGGTAGCTAGTGATATAACTGAAATTATTTTTGGAGAATAAAATAGCAGCTCGGCGGCGATAACCACACTTAAAATTAGGCATACAATTTTGGTGTGGTTATTTTTTTATAAATAAGTTAACCCGCAACTCTAAACTCCCAACATCTTTTCTCTTGTCTCTTTCCTCTATTTTCTATCTAATAAAGTTCCCCACGATGAGGTTTCAGAGCATCTCTAACCTGTATCATGTGTTCATCCGTCACCACCATATAGGCAATAGCGTGCAACTCATTTTTAACCTCAAAACCAGTGATGCTGATGGGTAATTTTTCCATAGCAATATATTCTTTTAGATGAATTTCATGGTGTTCGGCAGTTTTTGCAGCCACTTCACCTCTAAAATCCCAAATCAGTTTTATTTTTCTAGACATACTATAAATCAGTTACATAAATTAAATATATTTGTAAATAAATAATTATCAAACATGAAGCAAAAATACACTCTAATTATCATATTCCTTGCATTTGTAGTAAATGGTTTTTCACAAAACAACTATCAGGTAACAGCCATTCCATTTCAACAATTTACAGGCAATGCCATTCCATTAACCAGTGCTGATGATGTTTATTCGCCAGCAATTAATCTTCCGTTTAATTTTGAATTTTATGGAAATACATACGACCAAATAGTGGTAAGCACTAATGGATTTATAAATTTCAATAACACTAATGCAGGTGGTTTTACACCATGGAGTTTTTCTCAAACTATACCTAGTACCTCTTTTCCTGCACTGAATTCTATTTTAGGCTGTTTTCATGACATGAACAATGCATCAGCAGCAGGAACAATTACACAAGGCGTTTATGGAACTGCTCCTTATAGAAAATTTGTAGTTTATTTTAACAATCAACCTCATTTTAGTTGCACTTCCCTTAGAAGTTCTTTTCAAATGATATTAAACGAAACGACGAATACAATTGATATTCAATTAATAGATAAACCAGTTTGTACAGGTTGGAATGGAGGTAGAGCAGTAACTGGGATAATCAATGCAACAGGAACATCAGGAATTGCTGCACCCGGAAGAAATACAGGAGCTTGGACAGCCTATCATGAAGGTTGGCGTTTTTCAAGACCAGGATATTACCCAAGCTATAACTTTGTAAACTGCGATGATAACGGCAATGGTTTTGACGAATTTAATCTACTCGTAGCCGCACAAGATTTAATGCCATCAAATCCTAGTGGCGTACTTTTTTATGAAAATTTTACTGATGCAGTAACACAATCAAACCCGCTACCTACAACCTATTTTAATATTAATCCAAATCAGCAGGCAATTTATGCGGCTTACAATGGTATTGTTACTACAGTACTTTTAACCGTAATCGATTGTGCTATTGATGCTGATAACGATACGGTTCCAACCGATGTAGAAGACGCAAACAACGATACTAATCTAGCCAATGACGATACAGATGGCGATGGAATACCTAACTATCTTGACAACGATGACGATGGCGATTTAGTATTAACCAATCTTGAATATGTATTCCAAAGACTAAACGGGCAAACAAGTTTGAATCTAATGGATACCGATAATGACACCATTCCTAACTATCTAGACAACGATGATGATGGCGATGGAGTACTAACCTGGAGAGAAGATTACAATGGTGATGGAAACCCTGCTAACGATGATACTAACAGTAACGGAACACCTGATTATCTTGAATTTGGTGTAGCATTGGGCGTTCAAAACAATTCCTTTGATAATTTAATCAGTCTATATCCTAATCCTGCTACTACGGTTCTAAACATAGAAAATGCTTCAACGCTTACTATTGATGCCGTTTCTATCTACAGTATTAACGGTAGTTTACTAAGAGAAATAAATAATCAACAAAACCTCGAAACCATTTCAGTCGCTGATTTAGCTTCGGGTATCTACTTTGTCAAAATAAAATCAAATGATAAAGTAATTACTAAAAAGTTTATCAAAAACTAATACCAAAAAGAATTCTACCAAAGCTGTCTTAAATAAGGCAGCTTTTTTTATTTTTATAAAATGAAAAATTACGTTTATATCCTACTATCATTTCTAGTTTCTTTTGAAACACTTGCTCAAGAATTAACCTTGCAGCAAGCCAATCATCTAGCCACTTTGCCTTTAAAATGTCTTCAACAAGAATACCCAAATAAGTTAGGACAATTATTAATTGACAGCACTGAGATTCAATCACCCAAAAAACTCCATCCAACATTTTATGGCTGTTTTGACTGGCATTCTTCCGTTCACGGACATTGGAGTTTGGTTTATTTGCTAAAGCGATATCCTAATTTGGCTAACAAAGAACAGATTATACAAAAGCTGAAAACCAATCTTTCCAAAGAAAACATTCAGGTAGAAATAGATTACCTCAATAAGAAACACGAAAAATCATTCGAACGAACTTACGGCTGGAATTGGTTGCTCAAACTACAACTCGAACTCGAAACCAGCAACGAACCTTTCGCTGCTGAACTCGCTCAAAACCTAAAACCACTTTCCAATATCATCATCGAACGATACATTGAGTTTTTGCCAAAACTATTATATCCGGTTCGCGTTGGAACTCATTCAAACACCGCTTTCGGATTGACAAATGCTTGGGATTATGCAATGTTTTCTAAAAATGAAGTACTCCAAAAAAGCATCAAAGAAAACGCCATTCGTTTATTCCAAAAAGACGAAAACTGTCCATTCAATTGGGAACCAAGCGGAACCGATTTCCTGTCGCCATGCATGGAAGAAATGGCTTTGATGCAACGAATTCTACCTAAAAATGAGTTTTTAACGTGGCTCAAAAAGTTTGCACCAAACCTTTTCAAAAAAGATTACAAATGGGAAGTTGCCCGAGTTTCCGATAGAACCGACGGACATCTAGTCCATCTCGACGGACTAAATTTCAGTCGCGCTTGGAACATGTATCATTTGTTAAATCAATATCCAAACGAGTTCAAACATCTGAAAACTCTAGCCGATTACCATCTAAACTTCTCGCTTCCGTCCGTGGTCGATGGCAACTATGAAGGCGAACATTGGCTGGCTTCCTTCGCTTTGCGCGCTTTCGAGGAGAAAAAGTAAAAACAAATAATTACTTTTGCATCGATAATATAATGTCACACTAGTTTATACTGAGCGAAGTCGAGGTTCAATATTTAATATCTAATATTATAAATCTAATATCTAAATGCCACAAGAACTATTACTCCAAGTTTCTCCCGAAATAGCAGCCAATGAAAGTTTGCTCTATGAATATGTGGCAAAAACAGTTCGTGTTTCAACAAAGTTGGTTCAAAAAGTAGTAGTTTTAAAACGCTCCATCGACGCGCGACAAAAAGCTATAAAGATTAATCTAAAAGTCTCCGTTTATTTAATCGATGAAGAGTTTATTCCTCAAAAAATAGCACTTCCCGATTATCCGAATGTTTCCAATCAACAAGAAGTTATAGTTGTTGGCGCTGGTCCAGCCGGACTTTTTGCCGCTTTACAATTAATCGAATTGGGTTTAAAACCCATAGTTATCGAGCGAGGAAAAGACGTTCGCGGTCGCCGTCGCGATTTAAAAGCCATCAATCGTGATCATATCGTCAACGAAGACAGTAATTATTGTTTCGGCGAAGGTGGAGCAGGAACCTATTCTGATGGAAAATTATACACACGTTCCAAAAAGCGTGGCGATGTTGATAGAATTCTTAGATTATTAGTTGCTTTCGGAGCTTCAGATGATATTCTAGTAGAAGCACATCCGCATATTGGAACCAATAAATTGCCACAAATTATTCAAGACATTCGAGAAAAAATTATCGAATGCGGCGGACAAGTTTTATTCGACACTCGCGTCACCGATTTTATTATAAAAAACAATGAAGTTCAAGGAGTTGTTATTCAAAATGGTGATGTCATTTCTGCCAATAAAGTCATTCTTGCTACAGGACATTCCGCTCGTGATATTTTTGAATTATTAGATAAAAAGAAAATATTTATCGAAGCAAAACCTTTTGCATTAGGCGTTCGCGCAGAACATCCGCAGGAATTAATTGATAGAATTCAGTATTCGTGTGATTTCCGAGGAGAATTTTTACCGCCATCGCCATATTCCATTGTAAAACAAGTCAACGGTCGAGGTATGTATTCGTTTTGTATGTGTCCAGGTGGCGTAATTGCACCATGTGCTACAAGTCCAGGCGAAGTAGTAACTAATGGTTGGTCGCCATCCAAACGTGATCAAGCTACTGCCAATTCTGGAATTGTAGTTGAACTAAAATTAGAAGATTTTAAACCATACGCCAAATTTGGAGCACTTGCCGGAATGGAATTTCAAAAAGCTATCGAACAAAAAGCTTGGCATTTAGCAGGTCAAACTCAAAAAGTTCCAGCACAACGAATGGTCGATTTTACTCAAAATAAAGTATCGGCAGATATTCCAAAAACATCTTATGTTCCCGGAACAACTTCAGTAGAAATGGGACAAGTTTTCCCAGGATTTTTATCTCAAATCATGCGAGAAGGATTTAAAGAATTCGGAAAAACGATGCGAGGTTATTTAACAAATGATGCTATTCTTCATGCGCCAGAAAGTAGAACTTCATCGCCAGTTAGAATTCCGAGAGATAACGAAACTTTGGAACATCTTAAGATAAAAGGATTGTATCCGTGTGGCGAAGGTGCAGGTTATGCTGGTGGAATTATTTCGGCAGCAATAGATGGAGAAAAATGTGCATTGAAAATCGCTGAGGTTTTAAAAAAATAAAAACTCACAAAATAATTTTACTTTGTGAGCTTTGTGCTTCCTAGTGAACTTTGTGGTTAAACCTATTTCTTCAATCTATCCTTAAAAACCTTTTCAAACTTTTCAATTTTCGGTTGAATGACCATTTGACAGTACGGCTTGTTCTTGTTGTTTTCATAATAACCTTGGTGGTATTCTTCCGCTTTATAGAATTTTTTCAAAGGTTCAAGCGTAGTCACAATTTTATTATCAAAAACTTCCTTGTTCAAATCCTTAATTAAATCTTGAGCAGCTTTTTTCTCGTTTTCATTTTTATAAAAAATCACCGAGCGATATTGCGTACCAACATCAGCACCTTGTCGGTTTAAAGTAGTTGGATCGTGAACAGTGAAAAACACTTTAAAAATTTCGTCCAAATTCGTTTTGGTTTTATCATACGTAATTTCAACTACTTCTGCTGCACCAGTTCTTCCAGTGCAAACTTCTTCATAACTCGGATTTTCAACACTTCCACCAGCATATCCCGAAACAACTTTGCTTACTCCATCAAGATTTTCATAAACCGCTTCCACACACCAAAAACAGCCACCGCCAAGAACAATTGTTTCACTATTTCCTGAATTTGTAGCAATTGCATCAGGCACAAAGTCCAGTGAAATCGCGTTCATACAATATCTTTTTCCAGTCGGTTCTGGACCATCATCAAATAAATGTCCTAAATGACTATCACATCTTCCGCAAAGTGCTTCGGTGCGTTGCATTCCATAAGAATTATCAGGTTTGAAAGTGATGCTTTCTTTGTTGTTTTGCTCAAAAAAACTTGGCCAACCACAACTACTCACAAACTTTTGGTCGGATTTAAATAATTTATTTCCGCAGGTTGCACAGTAATAAGTTCCTTTAGTTTCACTTTTCCACATCGTTCCCGTGAAAGCACGTTCTGTATCGGCTTCACGAGCAACGGCATACAAGTCTGGAGATAGAATTTTCTTCCATTCGGCATTTGGTACATTTAATTTTTTTGTGTCGGTATTAGAGTAATACGGATTTTCAGGTTTGCTGATTACGTTTTCCATTGCAATTGTTTTTGTTGTTGTGTTTTTTTGTTTATTGTTCGATTGACCGCAGGCGTTTAAAACAAACAGCGGAATGATAACCAAAATATTCAAGATTTTTTTCATAGCAATCTTATTTAAAGAGAATACAAATTTACAACAGATATACGCTGTAAAATGTCTTGCAGATTACAAAATGAGTGGTTTTAAGTAAAGTTTAACGGTTGTTGAAAATATAAAAATTCCATAGCAATTCTTTTTTCGTATTTTTGACCATCATAAAAATTCTATGAAAGAAGAGCAAGTAATTTTAGTCAACGAAAAAGACGAACCTATTGGTTTGATGAATAAATTGGAAGCACATGAAAAAGCAGTTTTGCATCGTGCCTTTTCGGTTTTTATATTGAATGATAAAAATGAAGTGATGTTACAACAACGCGCACATCATAAATACCATTCGCCTTTATTGTGGACCAATACTTGTTGCAGTCACCAACGTGCTAGCGAAACCAATATTGAAGCTGGAAAAAGAAGACTATTTGAAGAAATGGGTTTCAAAGCAGAGCTAAAAGAACTTTTTCATTTTATTTACAAAGCGCCATTTGATAATGGTTTGACCGAACATGAACTCGATCACGTGATGATTGGATATTCTAATGAAGAACCCAATATTAATTGTGAAGAAGTAGAAAGTTGGAAATGGATGACCATTGAAGACATCAAAGACGATATGGTTGCAAATCCTGATATTTATACGGTTTGGTTCAAAATTATATTCGATGAGTTTTATCATTATTTAGAAGATCACAAACTATAAAATTCCAAAAAACAAAATATGAAAGTTACCGTTTCTAGAAAAGCACATTTCAACGCCGCACATCGATTGTATCGAAAAGATTGGACGATGGAGCAAAACGATTTGGTTTTTGGCAAATGCAATAATCCTAATTTTCACGGACATAATTATGAACTTATCGTTTCAGTTACTGGAGAAATCGATCAGGAAACTGGTTTTGTGATTGACGTAAAAATTCTTTCCGATTTGATAAAAGAGCATGTAGAAAATGCTTTCGATCATAAAAACCTAAATTTAGATGTTCAGGATTTTGCTGATTTAAATCCAACTGCCGAGAATATCGCGGTTGTAATTTGGAATAAACTTCGAAAATTTATTGATGCTGATAAAGAATTAGAAGTAGTTCTTTATGAAACACCTCGCAATTTTGTAACCTATAAAGGAAACTAAAATGGCACTAAAAGTAGGCGATAAGCTACCCAATTTTAAAGCAAAAGACACTAACGGAAATCTCTTTGATAGTCAGGATTATACAGGGAAACAAGCGCTTGTGATTTATTTTTATCCAAAAGATGAAACTAAAGTTTGTACTGCTCAAGCCTGCAGTTTTAGAGATAATTATGAAGAATTTAAAGATCTAGGCGCAGAAATTATCGGAATTAGTGCTGATTCTGTTCAATCCCATATAAAATTTAAAAGTAAATTTAATCTTCCGTTTATTTTACTTTCTGATAATGACAAGAAACTTCGAAAATTATTTGGTGTAGAAAATGATTTTTTAATAATTCCTGGACGTCAAACTTTTGTAGTTGACAAAAATGGTTTTATTATTATGGTCTTTAATAGCATGTCAGGTACTATTCATATCGAAAAAGCTTTAAAAGTATTAAAAAAGTAAAATAATTATTCAACGATACTTTTAAACTGTTCAACGTAGTTGTCTGGTATTTGACAGATTTTGACAAAATAATATAGTCAAATTTTCGCATATTTGTAATCTAAATTTATCAAATGAAACTTTATCCATTGCAATTTCAACCGATTCTAAAAGATAGAATTTGGGGCGGAACAAAACTGAAAACGTATTTAAACAAACCTATTACTTCGGAAATTACAGGAGAAAGTTGGGAAATCTCTACAGTTGAAAATGATGTAAGTGTTATTGCAAATGGTTCTTATGAAGGAAAATCGTTGAACGAGTTGATAAATGAGTTTCCAGAACAAGTTTTAGGAATAGAAGTTTTCAAAAGATTTGGAGAACAATTCCCTTTATTATTCAAATATCTTGATGCACGCGAAGATTTGTCAATTCAAGTTCATCCCAATGATGAATTGGCTGCCAAACGTCATAATTCCTTTGGAAAAACGGAAATGTGGTATGTTATGCAAGCCGACGATGACGCACGATTAATAGTTGGTTTTAAAGAAAAATCATCTCCCGAAGAATATATTCAGCATTTAGAGAATAAGACATTATTGAATATTCTGGATACCAAAAAAGTAAAAAAAGGCGATGTGTTTTTTTTAGAAACTGGAACTGTTCATGCCATTGGTGCTGGAACTGTAATTGCCGAAATCCAACAAACTTCTGATATAACCTATAGATTATATGATTTTGATAGAGTAGATGCTAACGGAAATACTCGTGAACTTCATGTTGATTTAGCTCTTGATGCAATTAATTATGAAGCAGTTGACGCACAAAAAAGATATTCAAAATTAGAAAATAAATCAAATGAAGTTGTTGATTGTCAATATTTCACAACTAATTTTATTCCTTTAAATGGAAAAATAGATTGCAATAAAAATCAAAATTCATTTACCGTTTATATGTGCGTTGATGGCGATTTTGAATTGATTTTAAATAAAGAAAAGTACAATTACAAGAAAGGCGATACTGTTTTAATTCCTGCTTTTTTAACTGATTTTCAGTTAAATGGAAATGCATCGGTACTAGAAATTTACATTTCTTAACTTATATTCAAAAGATTATGCGTAATTTTGCACCAAATTTTAAAAATAAAAGAAAATGCCAAGCGTTAAAAATTTAAAAAAAGACATTAACTTTGTTATCGGTGATATTATTGAAATCGTTTATTTTCATGAGTTAAGTAAAGCAGGAAAATCTACTGATGCATCACAAGCAATTATTGATGAAGCAATTGCATCATTTGATGCTTTAATTACTAAAGTAAACGCTAAAAATGTGGAAAATAAAAAAGCACATTTTAAACAAATCAATACTGAATTAGAACAAACTGCTAATCAGTTAATTGGAAAAATCAACGCACTTTAGTAGAAAAAAACAATAAAAAAGTGCAAAAAAATTTTGGAGAATTAAAATTCAAATCTATATTTGCACTCGAATTGAGATGCCGGTGTAGCTCAGCTGGCTAGAGCAGCTGATTTGTAATCAGCAGGTCGTGGGTTCGAGTCCCTCTATCGGCTCAATCAAAAAGGAAAGCGAAAGCTTTCCTTTTTTTATGCAATAAAGTTAAAAAATATATGGAAAAGAAAATGGTTGGAAACAATGTATTAAAAGGCGTGTTCTTGGTTGGACTTGGCGCTGCGAGTTATGGAATGTTGGCTACGTTTGTGAAATTGGCTTATAAAGATACCAGTTCGCAAGGTTTAAATTATACGCCAGCAGAAGTTATCGTCGCTCAATTTGTGATTGGAATTCTAATCGTTTTAGGGATTAATGCTTTTCAAAAGCAAAGAAAAGGAAACAATGTTGTTAAAGCATCTTCATCTGATATAAAAAAGCTAATGCTGGTTGGAACTTCTACGGGATTAACCAGTATATTTTATTATTTGGCAGTAAAAATCATTCCGGTATCAATTGGAATTGTTTTATTGATGCAAACCGTTTGGATGGGTGTTGTTTTGGAAATGTTTCTAGAAAAAAAATTACCTTCAAAAATCAAGGTTTTTGCCGTATTGATTGTGCTTTTTGGAACCGCATTGGCAACTAATTTGTTTAGTGAAAGTATGGATTTAGATTGGCGAGGTGTTGTTCTCGGACTTTTAGCTGCAGCTTCATTTACAACAACAATGTTTGCGGCTAATAAAGTAGCGTTAACTATTTCGTCGGCACAACGAAGTTTGTATATGCTTTTAGGAGGAATAATTGTCGTTTTTATTTTTGCATTTCTTACTCAAAAAACACCATTCAACTATGATATTTTCTATAAATGGGGAATTATAATTGCGCTGTTTGGAACCGTAATTCCACCACTTTTGCTTAATGCAGGATTTCCGTTGACAGGAATAGGTTTGGGAAGTATTGTATCTGCATTAGAATTACCAGTTTCAGTTATGATGGCTTTTATGATTTTGAATGAAGATGTTATTTTAACACAATGGATTGGAATTATATTAATTATTCTGGCAATTGTGTTGATGAATATAAAGTTTGGTAATCGAAACTAATAAATTCAAATATTTTATTAATAGATGAAGAGAAAGAGTGAAATTTTTCATTTTTTTCTCTTTATTTTTGTTTTATGAATACACTTTTTCCACCTGAAAACATTCATTTTGAGCTTCCCGATGCCGAAATAATCTATTATCCTGATCTTTTTGGAAAAGAAAAAGCCGATACGTTTTTTGAAAAATTAAAAACCGAAATTCCTTGGCAACAAGATGATATTACTGTTTTTGGAAAAACCTATCCGCAACCCAGATTAACAGCGCTTTTTGGCAATGAAGGAAAACCATACAGTTATTCTAATATTGTAATGCAACCTCATGCTTGGAATTCGTTATTACTTTTTATCAAAAATGAAATTGAAGAAGTTTGTAACGAAAATTTTACCACTGTTTTGTTGAACTATTATCGCGATGGAAAAGATAGCAACGGTTGGCATGCTGATGATGAGAAAGAACTTGGCAGAAATCCGGTAATTGCTTCGGTAAGTTTTGGAGTAGAACGAAGTTTTCATTTACAGCACAATTCCATCAAGGAGCAAAAGCTAAAAATCAATCTCGAACACGGAAGTTTGTTGATTATGAAAGGACCAACACAGCATTTTTGGAAACATCAAATCCCGAAAACAGCAAAACCTATTGGTTCCAGAATAAATTTAACCTTCCGAATTATCAAATAGTTACTTTTAGTATATTTGTTATTATGCAAGAAATAATCAACTACTTTTCGACAATTCCGTCATCGCACAGAGCTTTGATTTTAGCTGGTGGAATTGCTTTTTTTTGGCTCATTGAAAGCGCAATTCCATTTGTGAAATTTCAATATAACAAATGGCAACATGCCGGAATTAATATCTTTTTTACGTTAACAACGATTATTGTCAACTTCTGCTTGGCTTTTATTTTGCTAAAAACAGCACAATGGACAGTTGATAATCAATTTGGAATTTTGAATTGGTTGCCCAAAATGAATGCATGGCTTTTTGCTATAGTTGGATTATTGCTTTTAGATTTAATTGGAGCTTATTTGGCGCATTTAGTTGAACATAAAGTTAAATTCCTATGGCGTTTTCATTTGATACATCATACTGATACTTGGATTGATACCACTTCAGGTAATCGACATCATCCTGGAGAAAGCGTAATCCGTTTTGTTTTTACCACTTTTGGTGTTTTAGCGGTTGGAAGTCCAATGTGGATGGTTTTTTTGTACCAAACATTATCGGTAGTTGCTACACAATTTACGCATGCTAATATCGTTTTGCCAAAAAATATCGATAAATTAATGAGTTATTTTCTCGTTTCGCCCGATATGCATAAAGTACATCATCATTATGTTTTGCCCTATACAGACAGCAATTATGGTAATATTTTTTCCGTTTGGGATAGATTATTTGGAACATTCAAAACATTAGATAGAGAAAAATTAATTTTTGGCGTTGATACTCATATGAAACCCGAAGAACATAATAATTTAAAGAACTTATTATCAATTCCTTTTCAAAAACAACGTTCGCCAGAGAATTAATTTTTCAAAAAAAATGAACTACTCTTACAAACTAATTATTTTTTTTACTAATATTGAATTACTAATACTAAGTTGATACCTATTTTTTAATAATGCTTTTACAGAAATGAAAAAAAGTAAGCGAGTAGAACTTGACAGCGAACAAATTGAAAGAGTTGTCAGTATGGCTCAAGAGGAAAGAAAACCTTTTGAAGTAATTAAGGAAGAATTTGGACTTACAGAAAATGAAGTAACCGAATTGATGAGAAAACGTTTATCCAAAGACAATTTTGAGCTATGGAAGAAAAAAGCTGTTGGTAGCAAACCCAAACCAAAGCCAATCATTGACGACTTTGACGATGATTTAGAAGGAAAATACTATATCAAAAATAAATTTGACTAAAAATACAACTCTTGTTCAGCAAGAGTTTTTTTCTTTAAAAAAGGTTCAATTTGTTAATCATTTGCCAAAAATCAATTGTTTTGTAACGAATGGTTATTTTTGTTGACCAATTTGTTAAAATATATATCAAATGAAAAAAACAGTTTTATCTATTCTTTTTATAACAGCTTTTTCTACTGGCGTATTTGCTCAGAAAAAAGCAATAAATGAAGAAGTAAAAGCAACTATTGATTTAATCAATGTAAAAGAAGACAAAGTTTTGGTTACCGTTCTTGCACCAGAATTTGGTAAAAGCGAAGTCATTTATCAAATCCCAAAAACTGTTCCTGGAACCTATTCTACCGATGATTATGGAAAATATATCGAAGGTTTTAAAGCGTTTGATAAAAAAGGAAAAGAATTAACGGTTGCAAAATCAGATGATAATACTTGGAAAATTTCTAATGCAAAATCATTAGCAAAAATCACTTATTTAGTTAATGATACTTATGATATTGAAACTGGAAGAGGTTTTGGTAAAGAAGAAGTGTTTTCGCCTGCTGGAACTAATATTTTAGCTGGAACTAATTTTATGTTGAATAATCACGGATTTGTGGGTTATTTTAATGGAAAAACCGACGTAAAATATACCTTAAACGTTGCGCATCCTGAAAATTTGGTAGGAACAACTTCATTGCTTGATACTGATAAAAGTGCTACAAATGATGTGTTTACCGTTTCAAGATATTTTGAATTGACCGATAATCCAATAATGTATTCAAAACCTGATTTTGAAACATTTACCGTTGATGGAATGGAGATTTTGTTTAGCGTTTATTCTCCAAATGGCGTTCATTCGGCTAAAAGTCTTTTGCCTGATTTAGAAAAAATGATGCGTGCGCAAAAAGCCTTTTTAGGAAAAGTAAACAGTAACAAGCAATATACCGTTTTATTGTATTTGTCAGATATGGAAAAAAATGATGCCAAAGGTTTTGGAGCTTTGGAACATCATACTTCTACAACGGTTGTTTTTCCAGAAGCAATGCCGGCAAACATGCTTGGACAACAATTAATTGATGTGGTTTCTCATGAGTTTTTCCATATTTTAACGCCTTTGTGTGTTCATTCTAAAGAGATTCATTATTTTGATTATAACAATCCAAAAATGTCAAAACACCTTTGGATGTATGAAGGTGTAACGGAATATTTTGCGAATTTGTTCCAAATCAATCAAGGTTTAATCGACGAAGATGAGTTTTATCAGCGAATGGTTGGAAAAATTGGAAATGCTGCTAAAATGAATGATACCATGTCGTTTACCGTGATGAGTGCCAATGTTTTGGAAAAACCATACAAAGATCAATACTTAAATGTATATGAAAAAGGCGCGCTAATCGGAATGTGTATCGACATTATTATCCGTGAAAAAAGCAATGGCGAAAGAGGAATTTTGGATATGATGCAAAAACTTTCGGCAGAATATGGTGCAGAAAAACCATTCAATGACGAAGAACTTTTTGACAAAATTATATCGATTACTTATCCAGAAGTTGGAGCATTTATCAAAACGCATATCGAAGGCACAACACCAATAAATTATGATGAGTTTTTTGCAAAAGTTGGCGTTGGTAAAGGAAAAATTCAAGTACCAATGAATCCATTTTTGAAAAATGAAACTACGCCATTGGTTACCATAAATTCTGCAACTAAAGAAATAATTGTTCGTTCTGATTTGGAAATAAACGAATTAATGAAGTCTTTGGGAATGAAAGGTGGCGACATAATTCTAGCGGTAAACGATGTAAATTATAACCTTGATAACATCTATGAAATGATCATGTCAAGCCAAGATTGGAAAGAAGGCGATGCTGTTTCTATGAAAATAAAAAGAGATGGAAAAGAGCAAACCGTTGCTGGAAAAGTAAAAGTAACAATGGCAGAAGTTGAAGGTTATCAGCAAATTGATGCTTCAAAAACCAAACTAAAAGAAGCTTGGTTAAAAGGATAACTTAGTAAAAAAGAAATAATCAAATCCTCATTTGGCTAGCCATTTGAGGATTTTTTTGTAACATTGCGCCAAAAATTTTATTATGCGTAAATCGATAGTTTTAGTGTTAAGCACATTGTTTTTGTTTTCTTGTGCCGAAAAAAAATCGGATAAAAACTTTGTTTTAACTGGAAATATAAAAGGACTGAAAGAAGGTAAACTTTATATTCAGCGAATGAAAGATACTACTTTGGTTGCTATTGACAGCATCATTATCAGTGGCGATTCTAATTTTAAAAGCGAATTTGACATTCAATCACCTGAAATGTTGTATTTGTTTTTAGATCGTGGTGTATCGAATTCATTGGATAATAATATTCCATTTTTTGCCGAACAAGGAAAAATGAATATCGAAACCTCATTGGATTTTTTTACTGCCGATGCTAAAATTACAGGTTCAAAAAATCACGAATTATACGAAGAATATAAAAAAGTGATGTCAAAATTCATTGACAAAGACCTTGAATTAATTCAGAAAAAAGTAATGGCTTATAAAGAAAATAAGACCGACGAAATCGCAAAAATAGAAGAAGAACAAGCCAGAATTCTGAAAAGAAAATACCTTTATTCAACTAATTTTGCTGTAAACAACGGCGATCATGAAGTTTCTCCTTATGTAGCTTTGGCCGAAATTTATGACATCAACTTGAAATATTTAGATACTATTCACAAAACGATGACGCCAAAAGTTGCCAAATCGCTTTATGGAAAAAAACTAACCGAATATTACAACGAAAGAAAGAAATCGGAGAAATAAAAAGTGCGAAAGCACTTTTTTTTATCTTAGCATAGCAAAATGTCCTCTGTGAATTCTTCCGTCTTTTCTTGTAATTTGGAACCAATAGTCATCAGAAGGAAGCTGTTTTCCGTTATAAGTTCCGTCCCAACTTTCAAGGTTGTTTAAAACTTTGATTAATTTACCGTAGCGGTCAAAAATTTGAGTTACAAAATTTTCTTCAAATTGAGAGAATTTGACTTTCCATGTGTCGTTATGTCCGTCACCATTTGGAGTAAAGAATTTAGGATAGTTTAAAAGATACACTTGTTTTGTTGCTATTCCGCATTCTTTAGTGTCTTTAACCGTTATTGTATAGACTCCGTTTGACAAACCACTAAAAACAGGACTTTCCTGGAAGTTAATTCCATCAATAGAATATTCATAATCGCCTAAGCCAGTAACATTAACAGTAATACTGTTTTCAAAATCTGTCCAATCAATAGTATTTATTGAAGTAATTGTTGGTTTGTTAGACAATACTACTGTAAAGTTTTTAGTTGATGAACAAACAGTTGAGTTATGATTTTTTGTTACCGTAACCCAATAGCTTCCAGCTTGATTTATTACTATTGATTGACTTGTAGCATTGTTTGACCAAGTATAACTATTAAATCCTGAACCAGCATTGACAGAAACAATGCCTGTTTCACAAAGTGTAATTTCATCTAGAATTGGAATTTCTGGTACATTTACTAATGTAAGTTGTAATTGAACAATTTGATGACAACCGTTAGACGAATCAATTCTTACGAATATTGTGTTTACTCCTGATTGAATAGAGTGATTATTATTTAATTGTTCACTCGATGTTTGATTTTCAGCACCATTTAATGATTTATAATATGTAAAGGTATTTCCTTGAACTGAAGTTATTAAAAAGCTATTGAATGAGGTTAGGTTTGTGGTTTCGGTTCCGTCATTTCCGTTATCACAAACGATAGACGAATAATCATTAGCATTTAAAGTAGAAATCAGACTGATAGTTATAGGTAATCGAGTTGTGCTTTCGCATCCGTTTAGCGTTTGTGTAGCATAATAAGTTGTATTGTCAGTAAGCAAAGTTGTTTGTGGAAGTTCAGTCGTACTTATATTATCTGAATACCATTTGATAGTATTTCCGTTGATTATGATATTATTTAATGTTGGGTTTTGAACTGTACAAAAAGATTGATTACTACCAGTTGGAGCTGATGTGTCATGTATTTGAATTGTAATAGGAATTCTTGAACTTTCACAACTGTTTAGTGTTTGTGAAGCGTAATAAGTCATTCCATCAACCAAAATAGTTGAACCAGAAAGTAAATTTCCTCCAGTTTCAGAATCATACCATTTGATATTTTGACCAGTTATGGTTATATCATTAATCGTTGCATTTTGTTGAATGCAGAAGGATTGGCTAGGATTACCACTTGGTAAAGTAACCTGATTTATAATGATTGTTTGATTTTGTGTTTCAATGTTTCCGTTTCCATCATTATAATTCCAAACAATAGTGTGACTTCCAGAAGGAAGAATGTTCACTTGAGTTGTAGTTGTACCAACAATATTCCCTGAACAATTGTCAGTTGCCGTCGGAGCAGAAATTATTATATTACAATCACCAGTTATTGTTGGTAGTGTAGCGATGTCAGGAGTTGGTTTAGTTGTATCGCCAATTAAAACGTCAATAGTTATCGTATCGTCACAGCCTCCACTTCCAGATATACTACAAGCATATTGACCAGAATTTAATGAAGTAGTATTTAGTATTATAGGATTTTGTAGATTAGATGTAAATCCATTTGGACCTGTCCATGAATAGCCAGTTCCTCCAGATGCTGTTAAATTCAAATCTTCTCCAAGACAAATTGGGGAATTTGAGTTTACTGTAGCTAATGATTGACAGTCACGGAATTTGACAAGATAAGTGTCTGGATTTGAGCCAAGAGTAGTTTGACTAGCATTTATGGTTGCAATACCGCTTGTACTTCCGTTTGTGTTTCCATAAAGATAGATATCATTGTTATGATCAATTGCTACAAATCCTAATTGTTCTGCATGACTTCCTCCATAATATGTTCCCCAAGTCCTTTGCCCATTTTGATTTAATTTAATTAGATATGATTTTTGATATAGAGTTTTAGTTGGCATAAAGCTGTCAGGGGTTGTTATTCCTGTATTAATGCCTGTGTAACCTGAGAAAAACATATTGTTACTTGAATCGATATCAACTCCTATAATCTGATCTAAAAAGTAACTACCCCAAATATACTGTTGCGTTTGATAGTTAAATTTACAAACGAAACTATTTTCATTCCCACTCATGGTCGAGCCAGAAGGAAGTGTTTGAAAGGTTTCTTGAAATGTTCCTGGTGTTCCGATATTACTGTTTGGAAAAGCTCGACCAGTTAAATATATATTATCACCTTTTAATTTACATCTAAGAGTATAAGTTTTGTCAGCAATGAAGGTTCCCCAAATTCTATTTCCGTCTAAATCGAATTTTACAATCATTCCACCAGTTCCATTAAAAGCTGTTTGATAAGCTCCAGGTGTAGTTATGTTATTTTGGCTGTTATGTGTTCCTGAAGCATATAAATAGCCATCATCGGAGATGTCACAATTATAAAAACCATCGGCTAACTCACCGCCATAAAATGTCCCCCAAATTCTATTCCCTAATGAATCAAATTTAGCTAAAAAACCAGTTTCATAATCTCCTGGAGAAGATTTTGTTGTCTGAAAGGCTCCGGGAGTTGAAAATGCATTTGTGCTATTGGTTCCACCAACTATATATATGTTTCCATTGTTATCAACTGTTAAGCCATGAATTGTTTCATTTTGATTTCCACCATAGTATGTTCCCCATTCTTTTGCGCCAGATGAGTTAAGTTTTATTAAAAAGCCTGATGTGTAAATGTCTTTTATAGATTGATGACAACCTGCTGAAGGAATATTTGGGTTAGCTTGAAGTAAGCTTCCAAAAACATACATATTGTCATTTTGGTCAATTTTCATATCACTAGTTGAAAAAGGATAATAGGAAGACCAAATTCTATCACCATTGGTGTTAAATTTTGCAATAAAATCATTTCCACTATTATAACCACTAGTATTAGAACCAGCAGTTGCTATATTATTTAGGCTTCCTGTTCCTCCAGAAATTAAAACGTTATTATTACTGTCAATAAGTATTGAACCTGACATTTCTCCTCCAGAACCACCATAGTAAGTTCCCCAAAGTCTTATTGGTACTGGGTCAATAATTACCTTTTGATTTGAGATGTTTTCATCTGTTTCAAATCCGTAGATGTTTTTACCAATTTTTTTGTAATTGACGAAAACTTCTTTTTTTTCATTTTTGTTCTCAATCCAACTCATTGGTAAAGTTTCTTCCATTTCACCAAATCGAATTTTCATTTTGATTTTGTTTTCCACAATTTCTGTCTTCGTACCGCTGAATTTCATTTGAATATCAGTGATTTTTCCATTAGGTTTTATAACGAAATTATACTCAACAGGTTTGGTCGTGTCTTCTGGGATAAAGAAAACTACATCAATGTTGGGATAGATATTTTGGTAAGTAACCTTTTGAAATCTATGTACATTTAATACACCTTCCGGTTTGGATGCCACATTATAATAGTTGTCATAATCTGTTGATTTTTCTTCGGCTTTTAAAGTTGAATTAGGATTAGAGTTTACAAAATCAATATCAATTCGATGATAAATATTTTTAAAAGTAATTTTTTCTTCCTCTTTATAGTCAGGAATGGCTTTAATTATTCTTTGATTTGATTTTTTAGTAACTTGTTTTTTTGTTTCATAAAAATCGTATGAAAATCCTTTTTGTCTTAACTGTACATTTAATCCGTTTGTGTTTAAAAGATATTTTACTGCTTGGTTAGATTTTCCGTTTTGGTCAACGATTTGGCCTTTGTTTTCAATAAAACCATTTGATTTATTTAAGTTTTGAGAAAAACATAAATTATAGATTAGCAGAGAGAAAATAATTGATAAATATTTCATGAAGCGAAAAATGTTACTTTGAAAGTAAAAATAGTATTTAAAAATAAAATGAGGTAAATTTATTATTAAAATTTGTAGCAGTATTTATAATGTTTATCAAAACAACAAAAATATAAAGTATTTTTGCTGAAATTTACAATTCTTGAAAAACATCCTTCTCATATCGCCACCATTTACACAGCTTAATACACCATATCCAGCAACGGCTTATTTGAAAGGGTTTTTGAATACCAAAAATATTTCCTCCTTTCAAATGGATTTGGGAATAGAAGTGATTTTGGAACTTTTTTCAAAGAATGGATTAGAAAATTTGTTTCAAGTTGCAAGTTTTAAGTTTGAAGAGTTTGGTGAAAATTCGCAACGAATTTTTTCGCTAAGACACGATTATATGAAAACTATCGATTGTGTAATTGCTTTTCTTCAAGGAAAAAATCCAACTTTGGCGCGACAAATTTGCAGTGGAAATTTTCTTCCCGAAGCTTCTCGATTTGATACTTACAATAATGATCCCGATGCTTCGGGATGGGCTTTTGGCACCATGGGAATGCAAGATAAAGCCAAGCATTTGGCAACATTGTATCTGGAGGATTTGTCTGATTTTATAGTGGAATGTGTCGATGAAAACTTTGGTTTCAGTCGTTATGCGGAACGTTTGGGTAGAAGTGCTAATTCATTTGATGAAATGTATGCTCATTTACAAAACGATTTGACCTATATTGATAAAATCACACTACAAATTTTAGAAGAAAAACTCAAATTGGTTAACCCAAAATTGGTTTGTATTTCGGTTCCGTTTCCGGGCAATTTATACAGTGCTTTTCGTTGTGCACAATTCATAAAAAAACATTTTCCAAAGATTAAAGTTTCAATGGGCGGAGGTTTTCCTAATACCGAACTCCGTGAGTTAAAAGATAAACGCGTTTTTGAATTCTTTGATTTTATCACTTTAGATGATGGAGAACTTCCAGTTGAGTTATTATATTACAATGTTCAAATTCCAAATTCTAATGAGTTTAAAAGAACTTTTAAATTAGAAAATAACAAAGTAATTTATATTAATAATTCTTCTCGCCACGATTATAAACAAGCTGAAGTTGGAACACCAGATTATTCCGATTTGCTGTTAGACAAATACATTTCGGTTATAGAAATTGCCAATCCAATGCATAGTCTTTGGAGCGATGGACGATGGAACAAACTCACGATGGCACATGGTTGCTATTGGGGAAAATGTACTTTTTGCGATATTTCACTCGATTATATAAAGGTTTATGAACCTATTGCTGCCAAAATTTTGGTTGATCGAGTGGAAGAATTGATTTCTCAAACAGGCGAAAATGGTTTTCATTTTGTAGATGAAGCTGCGCCACCAGCTTTGATGCGAGAAGTAGCTTTGGAAATTTTGAAACGAAATCTTACGGTTACTTGGTGGACGAATATTCGGTTTGAAAAAAGTTTCACCGCCGATTTATGTGTTTTGCTAAAAGCTTCGGGTTGTATTGCAGTTTCTGGCGGATTAGAAGTGGCTTCAGATAGATTATTGGAATTGATAAAAAAAGGCGTAACAGTCGAACAAGTAGCACAAGTAACCCGAAATTTCACCGAAAGTGGCATTATGGTTCATGCTTATTTGATGTATGGTTATCCAACGCAAACGGTTCAAGAAACGGTTGATAGTTTGGAAATGGTTCGTCAAATGTTTGAAATTGGAATTCTTCAAAGCGGATTTTGGCATCAATTTGCAATGACGGCACATTCGCCGGTTGGCATGTTTCCAGAAGAATTTGGTGTTGTTCCAGAAATGAATGAGATTACTTTTGCCAATAACGATATTCAGTTTAAAGACAAAACAGGTATTAATCATGATAAATTCAGTTTTGGACTAAAGAAATCACTGTTTAATTACATGCACGGCATTTGTTTTGATTACGATTTACAAGATTGGTTTGATTTTAAAATTCCAAAAACTAAGATTAGCCCAGATTTTATTGAGAACAGTTTGTTAGAAGATACTTCATTTATTGTAATATCTTCGGCTAAAATTATTTGGATAGGAGGAAAGCCTCAAGTTGAAGCGTTTTCAAAATCTAAAAAAGGGATTTCTTGGAAAATGATGAAGCTAACTTTTCACGACAAAAGACAAACGTTTGACATTTCACTTGAAAAAGACAAAGCATTATGGCTTATTGAAATGTTAAAAAATTGTGGAGTTCAAAATGATAGAAAAATGACTTTTGGTCAAGTGAAAGAAAGTTTCGAACAACAATTTGAAGATTTTGAGTTGTTTTGGTTTTCAAAACCTATCGAAGTTTTAAAGAAAAACGGATTATTATCGCTTTAATTTTCTTCCAGAATTAACTCGTCTTTTTCTTCTTTTTTATCTTTCTTGCTTTTTTTCTTTTTGTCTTTGGAGTTTTTTTCTTTCAATTTTTCCAAAAGGACTTTTTGATTTTCATTCAGAATGGTTTTCATCTGAGTATTCATTTTTTCATTTGAAACCGTGAGTTTTTCGATTTTATCAGCTTCAGAAATATCTAAGCCCAGAATAAATTCTCTTTCTTTCATGTTTTCTTCGATGAAAGTTTTGGTTGCTGCTTCTTGAAAGGTGTCTAAATTTAGCTCTTTTTTCAAATAATTTAAGGCAGCTTCTTTTGGATCAACTTTTTTTTGCGAATTGCTATTGTTCATTTGAGGCGTTCGACCAATTCGTCTGTCTAATTGAGCAAATGATATTGTTGTAATTAATACAAAAAGAATACAGCATAAATTTTTCATAATCAATTAATTTTTAGGTTCGCCATAAAGGTCAAATTCGGTTGCATCGATAATTTTTACATTAACGAATTCGCCTGTTTTTACATAAAATTTTGATGCATCAATAAGTACTTCGTTGTCAACATCTGGACTATCAAATTCGGTTCTTCCAATGAAATATTGACCTTCTTTTCTATCAATAATACATTTGAAAATTTGTCCAATTTTTTCTTGGTTTAAATCCCATGAAATTTGCGATTGTAAATCCATGATTTCGGCAGCACGAGCTTGTTTTACTTCTTCGGGAACATCATCTTCTAAAGAAAAAGCATGTGTATTTTCTTCGTGAGAATATGCAAAACATCCTAATCTTTCAAAT
This sequence comes from Flavobacterium macrobrachii, assembly GCF_014486675.1. Lineage (GTDB taxonomy): Bacteria > Bacteroidota > Bacteroidia > Flavobacteriales > Flavobacteriaceae > Flavobacterium > Flavobacterium macrobrachii. The sequence goes on along the minus strand of NZ_JACTAC010000008.1, from coordinate 44,752 downwards.
TTCATTTCCTGAACCCAATCTCTCATGATTTCAAAATCTTCTTGTGTTTCGCCAGGATAACCAACGATTAAAGTTGTTCTGATTGTCATTCCTGGAACAGCTTCGCGGAATTCTTTTAAAAGTTTTGTGGTTTTTTCTTTGGTAGTTCCACGACGCATTGATTTCAAGATGTTATCTGAAATATGTTGCAACGGAATATCAATATAATTACAAATTTTTGGTTCGCGCTTCATCAAATCCAATACATCCATTGGAAAACCTGTTGGAAAAGCATAATGAAGACGTATCCATTCAATGCCTTCTACTTTTACTAAATTTTCAAGTAATTCGGCCAGATTACGTTTTTTATATAAATCTAAACCATAATAAGTCAAATCTTGTGCAATTAAGATAAGTTCTTTCACACCATTTTTGGCTAAACCTTCGGCTTCTTTAACCAATTTTTCGATAGGTTGAGAAACGTGTTTGCCACGCATTAACGGAATGGCACAAAAGCTACAAGGTCTGTCGCAACCTTCAGCAATTTTTAGATAAGCATAGTTTTTTGGCGTTGTTGTTAAACGTTCTCCAAGAAGTTCATGCTTATAATCGGCACCAAGTGCTTTTAGTAATAAAGGCAATTCGGTAGTTCCAAAATATTGGTCAACATTAGGAATTTCTTTTTCTAAATCTGGTCGGTATCTTTCAGAAAGACATCCAGTTACAAAAACTTTGTCAACAATTCCTCTTTCTTTTTTATCGGCATATTCAAGTATGGTATTTACCGATTCCGCTTTGGCATTATCGATAAATCCACAGGTGTTTATCACAACGATATTACCTTCTTGTTCATGCACAACGTCTTTTCCGCTGGCTTTCAATTGTCCCATTAATACTTCGCTATCATAAGTGTTTTTGGAACATCCAAGCGTAATTACGTTGATTTTATTTTTCTTTAAAGACTTCGTTCTCATTGACTTAAAAATTGGAGTGCAAAATTACGTTTTTTATTTGAAAGTTGCCCTCGGATTTGTTCAAATAAAAAACCATCTCAGTTTTTGAGATGGTTTTTTTGTATAATAAAATTTACTCTTTGAATATTTTTATGAGGTCGTTTTTATCGTTGCTTGTGGATAAATAATAATATCCACTTGGTAGAAATTCTACATTTATTTGTAAAATATTGTCTTCAACAATTAATTTTTCAATATTTATTTCCTTACCTAAGGAATTGAATAATTTGATATAATCTGTATTTGTATTCATGTTTTTTATAAATAAGAAATCAGATGTTGGATTTGGATACACAATTACGGAATTACTATTAGTATTTGCCATTCTTGCATTGATACCTCTTGTAACTGTAATAGTATTACTTGTACTAACGATAGTTCCATTGTTTTTTAATAATCTTTGAAAAAGTATAGTGGAATTTCTTGAACCAGTTGGATAATTACATCCATTACAATTCTGATATGTTTCCCCTGGAAGATCGACCCAGCTTGTTGTTCTAGGGTTATTTGACATTTGCCATTGGTAAGTTAAATTATTGGTAACACTATTGCCAGTTATTGTTTGTGGTTGACTGGTTGAAGTAGGTAAATTTTGATTACAGCAAATGGAGTTTAAATAGTTTGTTGTACTAACATCAATTACAATTTCATTACTAATATTATAAAGACCATTATAAAAGGCTAATCTTCTGAAATATGTTGTTTGATTAAATGAATTAGTCGCAAAGTATTCTTTATTGTTTGCTCCTAAGATGTTTGTCCATATACCATTTTCCGTTTTTGTTTGCCATTGATAGGAGTTTATTGGTGAATAAACTCTAGGGTCGTTACATTCTATTCTAAGCTTTGGACAGTTGCCCCCGCTTGTCCAAATAGTGGGTTGATTGGAAGTAAAAGGTTGTATAGTTTGACCAATTGGGATTGATTGATTTTGTGAAATAAGATTGTCTCTAATTGGATTGCTAAGCTTTACTAATGCACAATCATAATATGTACTTGTTCCTTGAAAATAAACTGCTATCTTTAAATAAGAGTTAAGTGTTATATCTGATGCTTTTATTTTAAAATTATTGAAAGTAAATGTTCCGTGAGTATCAGTTGGTTCATACCATTCACTTATATAACTGGTATTATTTACAAATATTTTAATATGTGGATAATAACCAAGGACTAAATCCGATCCATGAGTAACGTTAAAATCAAATGATAAATTAATGCTTCTAGTTGCTGTTTCTTCATCGTCAAATACCTGATCTGATTTAGGAATAACAATTTCATTATTTACGAGCGGTAATCCATTACTATATGAAATACTGTTTAAGTTTACGCTTACTGTTGGAGGTACATAAGGTTGGTTAGAAGTTTTTGTTCCGCCGATAATATTGTATGTTAATTTAGATAAAGTTGTAGATGGGATAGATGCTGTTTTGTCATGAGTATATCTAAAAACAATAGAGCATCCAGTATTGTATACTGTGTTTCTTTTAAGATGGATTTTTTTATGGAAAGTATAGCTATAACTTGAGCCGTTTGTTGTCAATGTTAAAAATTTTTTAAACAGATACATTGGTGCGACACCATTATTATAATTTTCAGCTACTTCATTGTCAAATGAGTTTGGCTCATAAAAATAAGCGCTTGCATTTCCTTGAAAATAAACGGAATTTGCTCCTGTGTAAGTAATCTTAACATCAAATTCCACTTCTAAATCACTAACCCCGTTAAAACTGATTGTATTATTGGGAAGTACTAAACCATTGGTCGTAATATTAAGTATTTGAATTGAAACATTTGGGTCATAAGTGTTTTTTTTATTTGCTGAAAGGGTTGTGCTAAAAAAAGAAAAAAATAAAAAAAAGATTAGGTGTAAATTTTTCATATCTGTTTTGAAATTAATTATAAATGAGGATGATTTTTATACGATAAATAGTGTTATTAAATAAAAATCAGAAATTAACAGAATAACTCAAGGTTACATTGTTGTTGTACCTACTAATTCTTGCTGGATCATTCATTCCTGAAGAAATTAAGGCTTGATTCATGTTTCTGTGTTCGTAGGTATAAGCTAAATCAATTCGGTTTTCACCAAAAGTATATCCTAATCCACCAGAATATCCAGTTAAATCACCAAATGCTCGATCAACTTTATATGGACTTTGGTCAAAACGATAACCAGCACGAAGTGAAACTTGTTTGATTTTATATTCACCACCAAGTCTAACTTCGATTGCATCGTTCAAAACATTGCTCATATATGAATTCAATCCAATATATTCATTTTTAGGTTTGATACGTGTGGTTGAATAATCTTTTCTAGAGACATCAAGACTTATCAATCCTTTTTTCTGATAAATGAAAGCTAAACTTCCTGTCCATCTATCAGGAGTTTGAATTTTATATGGTTCGTAAACGATTGTTGGTTGATAAGAAGCAAAAGTAGATTCTACATTGTTGTTCACAACTCTAGTACTAACGCCTTGTGTTGCATCATCAGTTAAACGATACCATGTTGGAGACTCATATGAAAGCCCAACTCTAAGATAATCCGTTGGTTTTACAATTGCTCCAATGTTAAATGAAAAACCATTTCCAAGTGTATTTATGTTGTTGTCAAAACGTAAACTTGAAATAGTTGGTCGGTCATCATATAACGGATTATTGTTGCTTTCATAAATTGAAAATGATCTTCTGATATCTACAAAATGGAAGTTTAAGTTCACACCAAGCATTAAAATGTCTTTGTAAGCAGTAGCAAAATTGGTTGTCAATTTTCCGCTATATCCCGAAGTTACAGAACTATTCTCTTGATAATAATTTCCACCTATTGGAATATTGGTGGAATAGGAAGTGTTCGTAGGACTATCGCTATCAGCTTCAAAAATATACGTATCATAACCTAAATATGCTTGCTGCATATCAAAAGGTAATTGCTCGTAATAATAGTTTGTTAAATAATCCAATTCAATTCCTTGCGCAATATCAACAAAGTAATTTCCTATAGAATTGTATGGATTTGTACCAGCAATGAAAGTGCTGTTATCAAAATTACTGGTATTTTCATAGTTGATTGCCAGTGAAATTTTCTTCCAATCACTAGCTCCGCTTGCATCTTTAAAAATAAAAACAGCACCAATTTGGTTTAAGTCTAATGAACTGTCATTGTCTCTTGTTGTTGTTCCAAAATAGCGAGCAATATTTTTGGAGTTATAGTTGGAAGCTGTAATTGTTCCAAAATTATTATTAAAAAATACCGAACCTGCAGGATTTTGAGTAATGGCAGATAAATCGCCGCCAAGCGCACCAAAAGCTCCGCTCATAGCTCTAAATCTTGCTGTTCCTGTAATGTTATCCACAGACAAACGAAGCGGTTCGTCTATGGTTATTTGTTGCGCATAAAAGTTAGGTATCGATAATCCTAAGAGAATGATTGAAATGTATTTTTTCATAGTAACAATTATTTATTAAAAGAAACCCATGAGACTTTTTTGTTTCATGGGATTAGAGTCTATTAACGTCTTCCGCCTCCGCCAGATCTTCCGCCTCCGCCACCATAGCTTCCTCCGCCAAATCCACCAGAAGAACTTCTTCCTCCGCCCATGTTTGAATTAGAACGTGTTCCAGAATTTGAATTACTTCTTGGAGTTTCAGAATAGTTTCTAGATGGAGTAGATGTAGAACGAACTGTATTATTTCTTGTTTGTGTAGTTGTTGCGTTTGGATTTCTTGTTCCACTATTTTCTCTTGTGGTATTTACAGGTCTTGTAACAGAATTGTTTCTAGATGTTCCAAAAGTAGTGTTTCGAGTTCCAATTGAAGAGTTTCTCGTTCCAAAAGTTGTACCTCTTCTTCCTGATGTAGCAAAGTTAGAGTTGCTTCTGTTTGCATAGCGACTACCCATAGAGTAGTTTTGGTTTGTACCTCTTCTTCCATTGCCATAATGCCAATTGTTGTGAAATCCGTTATTCCAACCCCAGTTTGGTCCATACCAGTTATTCCAACCCCAACCCCAGTTTGGTCCATACCAGCTATTCCATGCCCAATTGTTCCAACCCCAACCAGCATTCCAACCCCAGTTTGGTCCATACCAACTATTCCATGCCCAGTTGTTCCATCCCCAATAATTTCCGTACCAGTAGTTGTTCCAATTAGCTAATCCCCAATTGTTGTCATAGACATTAACAGTTACGTTTTGAGGATTGTTTCCCCAGCTTGAATAGGAAATAGAGTTTTCGGTTTGATTTGTAGTTTGCTCTGGTTGAACAGATGAATAACTTTCTACATCAGTAAAAACTTCTTGCGCTTCTTGATTTAAAGAACTAAAGTATTCTTTATATTGATTATTGTTAGAACTTTTTTGAACTGGTTGAGCGGTTCTGTTTTGTTGATCGGCATAAATACCATCGTTGTCATAATAAGACGAATTTTGGTAAGAACCACATGAATAAAACAAAGTTGATAAACATCCAACTACAAATAGGAAGGATGATTTTTTGAGGAAAAAGATATTAGTTTTCATAACATTAGCATTTTTATTGTTGGACTATACAAAAATAGTTAGTTTTGCTGAATAAAATAGTTAAAAAAAGATTAACAATATTTGTGCCAAAATTTCATCATGAGCAAAAACTTAACAAAAAGAGAAGAAGATTATTCAAAATGGTATAACGAATTGGTTGTGAAGGCTGATTTAGCTGAAAATTCAGGAGTTCGTGGTTGTATGGTTATTAAGCCATATGGTTATGCTATTTGGGAAAAAATGCAAGCCCAATTGGATAAAATGTTTAAAGAAACAGGACATTCTAATGCTTATTTCCCGCTTTTTGTACCCAAAAGTATGTTTGAAGCCGAGGAGAAAAATGCCGAAGGTTTTGCAAAAGAATGTGCAATTGTCACGCATTATCGATTGAAAAACGATGAAACTCGTCCAGGAAAATTAATGGTTGATCCTAATGCAAAGTTAGAAGAAGAATTAATTGTTCGCCCAACGAGTGAAGCAATTATTTGGTCAACATACAAAGGCTGGGTTCAGTCGTATCGTGACTTGCCACTTTTGATAAATCAATGGGCAAATGTTGTTCGTTGGGAAATGAGAACTCGTTTGTTTTTAAGAACAGCAGAGTTTTTATGGCAAGAAGGACACACAGCACATGCAACACGTCAAGAAGCAATTGAAGAAACAGAAAGAATGATGAATGTTTATGCTGATTTTGTTGAAGGTTTTATGGCAATTCCAGTTGTGAAAGGAATAAAAACAGCCAATGAACGTTTTGCTGGTGCCGATGAGACCTATTGTATTGAAGCTTTGATGCAAGATGGAAAAGCATTACAAGCTGGAACTTCTCACTTTTTAGGTCAAAATTTTGCAAAAGCCTTTGATGTAAAATTTGCTAATCAAGAAGGAAAGCAAGAGTATGTTTGGGGAACATCTTGGGGAGTTTCAACTCGATTAATGGGTGCGTTGGTAATGACGCATTCTGATGATAATGGACTTGTTCTACCTCCAAATTTAGCACCAATACAAGTGGTTATTGTTCCAATTCATAGAACAGATGAACAATTGGAAGCTATAAATGCTGTTGTTGAGGAGTTAGTTTCTAAATTTAGAAAGTTGAATATTTCTGTAAAATACGATAACAGAACTACTCAAAAACCAGGTTTCAAATTCGCAGAATATGAATTAAAAGGAGTTCCAGTTAGGATAGCTGTTGGTCCAAATGATTTGGAAAATGGTACGTTTGAAGTAGCAAGACGTGATAATTTGTCTAAAGAAATTGTTTCAAAGGACGAAATTGTAGAATATATTCAGTCTTTATTAGAGCAAATACAAGCGGAATTATTCAGTAAAGCTTTGTCTTACAGAAATTCTCATATTACCGAAGTAAATTCTTTTGAAGAGTTTAAAGAGGTTTTAGATAACAAAGCAGGATTTGTTTCTGCTCATTGGGATGGAACACCAGAAACTGAAGAAAAAATTAAGGAATTGACCAAAGCAACTATCCGATGTGTTCCTTTAGATAGAAAAAATGAAGAAGGAATTTGTATTTTTTCTGGAGGTAAATCTGCTGGTAGAGTGTTGTTTGCAAAAGCATACTAATAAAAAAATATAAAAAATTGGTTTTACTCTTGCGGAATTAAAAAATAGTTGTATTTTTGCCACCGCAATTTTAAGTAAAAAATGGCCCGTTCGTCTATCGGTTAGGACGCCAGGTTTTCATCCTGGTAAGAGGGGTTCGATTCCCCTACGGGCTACAAGTTCTGTAAACGTATTGTTTATTTCGAAAAGGTTATAAAAATGGCCCGTTCGTCTATCGGTTAGGACGCCAGGTTTTCATCCTGGTAAGAGGGGTTCGATTCCCCTACGGGCTACAAATTAGTTGTAAAATAGTTTTATAAAACAATCATCCAGTGTCTCGGACTTTGTTTTATTAGTTAAAACCAAAGTATTCGCTTAGGCTAATGTGGGAGGTTTTTCTTTTTTAACTAATAGTTTATACAATTATTACAATTAAATTAAAAGAAAATGGCAAATCATAAGTCAGCTCTAAAAAGAATTAGAAGCAATGAAAAGAAAAGAGTGTTGAATAGATATCAACACAAAACTACTCGTAATGCAATTAAAGCATTAAGATTAGCTACTGATAAAACTGAAGCAGCTGCTAAATTATCTTCTGTAATATCTATGATTGATAAATTAGCTAAGAAAAACATCATTCATGATAATAAAGCTTCTAACCTAAAATCAAAATTAACTAGGCACGTTGCAAAATTGTAATATGTTAATAGAAATTTAAATATAAAAAAAGGATAATCAAGTGATTATCCTTTTTTTTTAATATTTACTTTTTAATTCTTCTAACATAGTTTTTGTTATTGGTTTTGAAAGAAAGTCAACTACCATTGAGTATAATTTGGACTTTTCGACATCTTTTGGGTCAATTGTTGAAGAAAGAACTATGAAGTGAGTTTTGAATTTTTTATGGTATTCTCTTTTAAAATATTCATCTAAAAATTCCCAGCCATTCATTACAGGCATGTTTAAGTCAATAAATACCATATCTGGGGCATTTTTCGTATCAATTTTTTCATAGTCTTCAAATTGTTTTATGGCTTCTTCTCCGTTTTGTAAAGTATTTATTTCTGATGCAAATTCTACTCTTTCCATTACTTTTTTGCAAAGCTTCAAAGTAATTGGGTCGTCGTCAATACAAATTACTTTTCTTAGCATTTTAAATGTTTTTAAAGTTTAATGTAAATGTAGTTCCTTTTCCAAGTTTACTTTCAACTGAAATGTTTCCTCCCATGCTTTCTACTTGCGATTTTACCAAATATAGGCCTAATCCTTTACTGTCAGGATGGTTGTGGAATCTTTGGTATAATCCAAAAATTTTATCTTTGTTTCTGCCCATATCAATACCAATTCCGTTATCCTTGAAACTTATCACAAGTTCTTCATTAATAACTTTAGAAGTTATTGTGATTTTTAACTGATTTGTTGCTGATCGGTATTTGATTGAATTTGTCATTAAGTTTAAAAAGATACTCTCAAGATAAGATTTGTTAATATTTGATATATATTCCTCTGAAAGTTCAATCTTTAAAATAGGTTTGTGTAAGTTAATTAAGAAGTTAAGCTGATTAAATACATTTTCGAAAATATCTTTAATCAATATTCTTTCTTTTTCAATAGCTGGATTGTCTTTTATTATTATAACTTTTACTAAGTCATTTATTGTTTCATTTAATAAGTGAGTTGAGGTGCTGAAGCCATCAATTAATTCTTTTAAATCTGGATTTTCAATTGGTATATCATCAATTAGATTTAATAATCCAGTTAAGTTAGAAAGTGGTGCTCTTAAGTTATGTGAAGTTATATAGGAAAATTGTTTTAAATCATTGTTGTTTTTTGTTAATTCTCGAATTAATTGTTCTCTTTCTTTTTCTTTTTCCTTTAATTCTGTTACATCTCTTTGTACTGAAATCCAATGCGAATGTTCACCATCCTTATTGGTAACAGGAATCATTGTAAAATTAATCCAAAACAATGTGTTGTCTTTTTTGTAGCAAACCGTTTCAATATCACAAATTTGGTATTCCTTTATTTTTTGTTTGAGTAAGTCTATTTGTTTACTATCAGATTTTGCTCCAAAAATAATGTCAAGTGGCATTCCAATTGCTTCAGATGTTTTGTATCCGGTCATATCCTCAAAGGCGGAATTAACAAAAACTATACTTGGAAGTGAATTTTCGTTTAATTTAATTCCACAAATCATTACGGCATCATTTGATTTTGTAATAACTGTTTCAAGTAATCTTAATCTTTGTTCTTCTTCTTTTTGTTTGGTAACATCTTGAATTGCACCAATCATTCGGATTATTTTTCCCTTATCATCTTTAACAAGAAATCCTTTGTCTATTACGTATTTATATGAGCCATCTGCACATTGAAAACGATACTCATCTTGCCATTTATCTGTTTTGTAATCTAAAAATGAATAAAGACGTACTGACATTTTTAAACTATCTTCTGGATGTATTCTTTCAAACCACCAGTTTGAATTTTTACCAACGTCTTCTTTTTTGTAACCAAAAACACCTTGAATACCTTTATTCCATATAAATGCATCATCATCAATTTTCCAATCCCAAATAGTATCACTTGTTGCTTTGGCAACTATATCATATCGCTCCTTTGACTCTATAATATCTTGATTACTTTTTTTAAGTTTGTTTAATACTGATTTGTTGTGTTTTTCGTTTGCATACAAGAAATATCGGAACAAAACAATTGATAATAATATAATTACAATTTCTTTATTGGTAAATATCAAATTAGTTTCATTCGTAAGAGAATAAGTAGTAAATATTTTTTGGGTCAAAAATACCACTGCTATCAAGATAACAAAATAAATGAGGGTTATTCTATTAGAGTTAATTTTCATTACTCCAAATATATATAAAATTAAAATAAATATAAAAATTTACAACCAACTAATCGATGAAATAACATTAAATAGTTTCTATTATTTTATTTTTAAACTACTTAACGTGCGTTTTTTATATGAAAATAAAAGTGTACCTTTGCACCTTCAAAAAAAACACAGATGGAATCTATTAGAAACATTGCTATTATTGCTCACGTTGACCACGGTAAAACGACTTTGGTTGATAAAATTATGTATCACTGTCAACTTTTTCGTGAAAACGAGAATACTGGCGATTTAATATTGGACAACAACGATTTAGAACGCGAAAGAGGAATTACGATTACTTCAAAGAATGTTTCGGTAGTATATAAAGGTACAAAAATTAATATTATCGATACTCCAGGTCACGCAGATTTTGGTGGTGAAGTAGAACGTGTATTGAACATGGCAGACGGAGTTTGTCTTTTAGTAGATGCATTTGAAGGTCCAATGCCACAAACGCGTTTCGTGTTGCAAAAAGCAATCGACTTAGGATTAAAACCGTGTGTAGTAATCAATAAGGTTGACAAAGAAAACTGTACACCAGAAGAAGTTCACGAAAAAGTTTTCGACCTAATGTTTGAATTAGGAGCAGAAGAATGGCAGTTGGATTTCCCAACTGTTTATGGTTCTGCTAAAAACAACTGGATGTCTGACCATTGGGAAAACCAAACAGAAAACATCGAACCATTATTAGATATGGTTGTAGAACACGTTCCAGCTCCAAAAGTATCAGAAGGAACACCACAAATGTTGATTACATCGTTAGATTTCTCTTCATTTACAGGTCGTATCGCTATTGGTCGTCTTGAAAGAGGTGTTTTAAAAGAAGGAATGCCAATTTCTTTAGTAAAAAGAGATGGAAAAGTTATTAAATCAAGAATTAAAGAATTACACACTTTTGAAGGTCTTGGACGTAAAAAAGTAGAAAGTGTAATCGCTGGAGATATTTGTGCAATCGTTGGAGTAGAAGGTTTTGAAATTGGAGATACAATCGCAGATTTCGAAAATCCGGAAGCATTGCAAACCATTGCAATCGACGAACCAACCATGAGTATGTTATTTACAATTAACGATTCTCCTTTCTTCGGAAAAGAAGGAAAGTTTGTAACATCACGACACATCAAAGATCGTTTAGCAAAAGAATTAGAAAAAAACCTTGCACTTCGTGTAGCCGATACTGATTCAGCCGACAAATTTATGGTTTTCGGTCGTGGTGTACTTCACTTATCAGTTTTGATCGAAACCATGAGAAGAGAAGGTTATGAGTTGCAAATTGGTCAACCACAAGTAATTATCAAAGAAATTGATGGTGTAAAATGTGAGCCAATCGAAGAATTAACCATCGATTTACCAGAACACGTTTCAGGAAGAGCAGTTGAATTCGTTTCAGTTCGAAAAGGAGAAATGCTTTCTATGGAAGGAAAAGGCGAGCGAATGATTATCAAATTCAACATTCCATCACGTGGAATCATCGGATTGAGAAATCAATTGTTAACAGCAACCGCTGGAGAAGCAATCATGGCGCATCGTTTTATTGGATACGAACCATTCAAAGGAGAAATCGCTGGTCGTATCAACGGTTCGTTAATCTCTATGGAAAACGGAAAAGCCATTCCTTACTCAATCAATAAACTACAAGATAGAGGTAAATTCTTTGTTGATCCAAACGAAGACATCTACGAAGGACAAGTAGTTGGAGAAAATTCTCGTGGCGATGATATGACTATTAACATCACCAAAACCAAGCAGTTAACCAACTTCCGTTCAGCTGGTGCCGACGATAAAAACAAAATTGTTCCAGCAATCAAATTCTCATTAGAAGAAGCTTTAGAATACATTCAAAAAGACGAATATGTAGAAGTAACACCAAAATCACTACGTTTACGTAAAATCTATTTGAACGAAAACGATAGAAAACGTTTCAAGATATAAGGAATAACATTCCAAAAATCTAAATCCCAAATTTCAATAAAGAGTTTGGGATTTTTTTTGGAGCGTATCATTCGAGAATTTTTAAAAACCATTTTCCTGCTTTCCGTTTCAATCTTTTGAATTGCCGGGTTTAAACCCATGGCAATTCATAAAAGGATTTCCACTTCAATCAGTCCCGAAGCTTCGGGATAAAAAGCAGCAAACCATTATTTTTACTTCAGCAAAAATCCGTTAAATCTGTGGTAAATTAATTATCTCAACAACGAAAAATGACCTTTTGCCGTTCGTCCATCGCCTAATTCAATAACATACCAATAATCATCAGCAAACATTTGCTGTCCATTATAAGTTCCATCCCAACCATTTCCAAAAGCAGGAAACAGAGTTAACAATTTGCCATATCGATCAAAAATTGAAACAATCGAACGAGCATTTGGCGTCATTGGACGAATACCTTTGATGTACCAAATATCGTTTATGTTATCTCCATTGGGTGTAAAAAACTTCGGGATTTGAACTAAATAAAAATCTTTTGGCACAATACCACAACCATTTTTTACAAAAGCCGTATAGACCAAACCTGTCAAATTAGTAAAAATTTGACTATTCTGATAATTTACACCATCAATAGAAAATTCATAAATTCCGTTGCCAGAAACTAAAATTTCAGCCGAAGTATTTTCGTCAAAACCAGTAATTACAATGTTTTCTATAGTAGCAATTTCAGAATTGGTAACGGTAAATGTTTTCGTTTTTGTACAACCATTTGTATTTTCAATCAAAACGGTATAAGTTCCAGCAGTAGTAACATTAATTGATGGAGTTGTCTCGCCAGTATTCCAAGTATACGATTGAAAACCGCTATCAGCCGTTAAAGTAGTTGAAATATTGTTGCAAATAGTAGCCGTTTCGTCATTAATAATTGCGTTAAAAGTGTTGATGTTCAACGTTACAGCAATAGGATTGTAACAAGAACTATTACTTATTTTAGCATAAATTGTTTGCTGAAAAGGAGTTGTAAGCAAAAACGAATTTGATAAAGGAACTGTACTTGTTGGACTACTGTAAAAATTCATTTGAAGATTAGAAGGTAAATTCAAGAACAACGTTGGAATAATATCGCTAAGAGTAACAGTTGTAATTCCATCTTGAGCAGCATCGGTATCACAAAAAGTATATGAAGTTTGGTCAACTGTAAGTGCTGTTGCAAAATCCAAATCAATTTCAGAAGTTGATATACAAGTAGGTGAAAAAGTCAATTCAACAGAATACGTTCCGTTTTGGTTAACGTTATATGGCGGATTTAAGGTCAAAGTGCTATCCGTTTCACCCGGAATTGGATTATCGTTAAAAAACCATTGATAGTTTAGAACTCCTGTTGTAGTAGCGTTTAGCGTAATGCTTTCACTAGGGCAAACCGGATTTTGATTGACAAAAGTTTTGTCATCACCTAAATTTACTCCAGTAGAAAAACTGCTTCCTTTCAAGAAAATAGCCGAATCGTATCGATAATTTCCTTCATCGGCAATGACTAATTTTATGTGATACTTTTGTCCCGGAATAATATCTGCTTTTGCAGTTAAGACTTTAGTTTGTCCGTTGAAATTAGTTGGATGTTCTGTGCCATTGAAAGCATCAAAATAAGTTGCATTAGCAGCAGGACAAATTGTTCCTGTTCCACGAACGGTATTCACTTTTACAGGAATAGTTGTGTTTGGAATTACGGCTAAATTTTCATAATTCGATTGACTAGGAACTTCTTTTAATAAAAAAACAAAACCATCGGTAAAACTACATTGATTTGGATTTGGATTAGTTAAGTATTGTTCGGAAGAAAAGATATAATCAAAGCTAATTTGGTTACCAAGTGGAATAAAATCAAATTCTAAGACAGTTGCATTAAAAGTATTGTTTAAACCCAATGCTTGATTTAAGTCGTTATCGCCTGTCCAACCCATTCCGCCACCATCATCTGAAATAAAGCTATTTGGACCTTGTGTGTTTACAATTTTTCCAGTACTTAAAACAATGCCTTCTTCAAAAGGGAAACTGGTTCCAGTGGCATTAAAATAACCCCAACTTTTTTCTCCTGAAGCAAAAAATCCTCCCGAAGCGGATACATTTGAAATGTTAGCACAACCTGAATTTATCAACACATCTTCTATCAATTCGACCGCTGTTCGCGTTTCATCGGTAGTAATATATTGAGCAGAAGCCGAACTAAAAACTAATCCTATAATTAGATAAAATCTTTTAAATAACATAATTTAATTGGTAATGAAAAAAATTATCGTTTCAATGAAAAATGCCCTTTTGCACTTCGACCATCTTCGAATTGTATTGAATACCAATAATCATCAGATGGCATTACACGACCATTATATGAACCGTCCCAACCTTCGCTAACTGGACTAATTTGTTTTAAAAGTTTTCCAAATCTATCAAAAATGTAAATAATTGAAAGCGAGTTGTATGTATTAGTAACTCCTTTTACATTCCAAGTATCATGAAAACCATCTCCGTTTGGAGTGAAATATTGAGGAATTCCGAGTACTGCAGCTTGAAAAGGTCCAATAGTAGCACAACCTTCAATATCTCTAATATAAACTTGATGTAAGCCAAACGGTACTTGGTAGAAAAGGTTTGAACTTTGATATGGACCAGCAATGTCGTCAAGCGCAAATTCATAATCTCCAGTACCTGTTACATTTACCAAAATCGTATTGATATCGGTTAAATCTTGTATAATAAGACTATCAAATGTTGGAGCTTCAGAAATGACTACCTCAATTTTTCGTGACATGACACAATTAGTACTGTTTGTAACGGTTACGTTGTAAATTCCTGGTGTTACTACAGTTATGTCATAACTTGTTTCTCCAACTAATAAATTTCCGTTTAAAAACCATTGATAGGTATAACTAGAAATCGGCGTTCCGTCTAAAACATGTGCGTCAATAGTAGTTTGTGTATCAGGAAGACAAATTAAAACACGCTCGTTTAAATCTATTTTTGGTGTTGGATTTACTATAAATGGAAGCACAACTTCAGCTTTACAACCAGTGTTTATTTTATTTTCAACAACTACACGAATATTTTGCGTTCCGCTTCTAAAAGGATTTGGTAATGGACTTGGCAATGGATTATTATTTTCATCAAAATAATAAACATTCATATTGGATTGTCCACCCAAAATGGTAGTTTGAAAATCGGTAGTGTCAAAATCTACAATTCCGTCTTGATATAATGGATCAGCTTCGTCGTCACAATAGGTTATTGCTGTAACTGGAACGGCAAAAGCTTCTGGCAAATCGTCAACAATAAATTCCAATTGGATTTCGTCAAAACATTTTTCAGTTTGAATCGGAGTAACATTATTAATTACTCTTACAGTTATTGTTTCGCTTTGGTTTATCAATAAAGGATTTGGTAATGTAGTGGTTTGCGTTCCATTTGCTCTGGTATAAAGCATATTTACATTGGTTTGCCCGTTTAAAACGGTAGCTTCAATTCCAGTTGTGTCAAATGCATAAATTCCATCATGGTCATCATCACAATGGCGAATTTGGTTGGTTGCATTTACATTATTTGCAATAGGCAATGCTTCTACAATGATTTCAAATGTTTTAAATCCAAAACAAGAATTATCGATGGTACTATCAACTCGAATCCAAATCGTCTGCGAATTTGGATAACCAATATTTCTGTAATTTGCAATATCTGTTATGGCTAATGAATTTCCATCAGCATCAGTTTCAGCTAGAAAATCGGCTTCATTTCTGTAGAAACTGATAGAAACTGTTGCCGGAAGAATGGCTTGTAGATCGTTTTTGATAGTTGTAAAATTGAACGAAGTTATTCCATCCCGATCATCATTGGTTGCATCAAGATAATCATCACATTTGTGTATGTCAATATTTAAAATTGCAAAACTCGGTGGAATTTGGCTAACGGAAACCACCAAATTAATTTGTGTAACACTATAACAACCGTTTGAATTTTCTACACGAGCAAAAACTGTTGAAGTTCCGGTATTATAAGCAATTGGATTGGTAATTTCTTGATTTGCAATTTCTTGTTCAGCTGCAATTTGTGAAGTGAAATAAGTAAAAGTTTCGTTTGCAGCATTTGTTGAAATTAAGCCATTAATTTGTGTCAAATTAAAATCAGAGATTCCATCGGTATCAACATCACATTGTCTTAATGTAATTGGCGTTGTTACAACTGGTAAAGCATATGTTGTCAATCTAGCAGTATTGGAATATAATCCGCAGGAATTTCCAATTCTATTTAAGAAAACACGGTATTTATAGCCAACCATTGTTGGCGAAACATTAGAAACCGTTAAGCTAACAGTTGTTGTGCCAGAATAGGTTGCGTTATTAGTTAAGTTGTTCCAAGTTGTTTCATCATCAGTAGAAAGTTGCCATTGATAGCTATCAACTGCAGGAGAATTAATAGTAAATATTGCATTTTGAAGTTCGCAAATAGTAGCATCGGCTGGATGAGTTGTAATGGAAATTGGCGCGCCAATTGTGTAATTTTGATTAGGAATTCCATAACCGCTGGCAGAAATAACAAGTCCATCAACAATATTTGTTGGAATATCACTACCGAGAATTCCATCGTTGTTGTTGTCTTCAAAACTTGCTTCTATGGTATCAAAACAACCATCATCATCGCTATCTAGTTCAATAAAATTCCAAATTCCATCATTATCGCTATCGGCAATGGTATAGTTTAGAATTCCGCTATTTGGAAAAGTTTCTAGACTATTTTGTAATCCATTTGTTCCAAAATTGCCAACCATAATTCCGTTGGTATTGTTTTGATTTCCTGGACTTCCGGATTCTATGATGTCAAAAATTCCATCGTTATCAGAATCAGCATCTAAATAATCTGGAACACCATCGCTGTCAGTATCAGCAGCAGTAATTCCTGTTCCAAATGCATCGTCAATTCCATCAAGATTGGCATCGACATTGCTTCTTGCAACAAAATTTGCTCCTTGACTTTCATAATAATCAGCAATCGAATCGTTGTCGCTGTCATAGTCGTTTTGGTCCGGAATTCCATCGACATCACTATCTTTTGGAACACAAGTTGCTACGAGTTTTAGCGTAACACGACTAGTATTTGAATCGGTTAGATTCGTATTGGTAATGGATATGCTGCTTATCGAATTTGCTTTTATTGAAAAAGTACTGTTTTCTGGAGTTAATGTTAGACCAGAATTTAAACGAAAACGAATTTCAAAAGAGGAAAATTGTGTAACACCGCTTTCAAAAACACCATCATAATTTGTGTCAATCAATAGTTGATTATCAGGATTTAAAATAGTAATAGTTTTATCAACAGGACATGAAACTTTTATCTCGGTATCTTGACTTAATATATTGTTTGGATTAGTTATAACAGATGCATATTCAATAGCAAGATTAATTGGGTTGTTGAAATTAGCAGTGTAAGTTACCGAATTTCCTTTTCCAGTTGCAGCTTCAGAAACAAAATTTCCATTTGTTTCAGTAATAAAAGGTGTTGCTGATGGCGTAACGCTTCCTGCTGTAGTAACAGTTTCAAGATAAGTATTGCTGTAATTGCCAATTTGTATTGTTCCAACAGGCGAATTTGTAAAATTAAAATTTACATCGCCATAAGACTCTTGACAATTGATCAATCCATCATTATCATTATCGGTGTCCAAATTGTTATTAATTCCATCTCCATCAGTATCAAGCGAGCAAGAACTTACAGGAATATTATTAGATTCAATAGGTAAGCCACAACCCGAAATAGTTGCGGAAACTTTATAATAGCCAGGTTGAGTTGGTATAAAAAAATTATCAGTCGCTGAAGGAATCAAAGCGTCATTAAAAAACCATTGAAACGTGTCAAATGGACTCAAGGTATTTACAGATAATCGGGTATTTGGGATACAGGAATCTTGTGCTACATCAAGTTTAGCAAAAGATATTTCGGGTTCAAATGTAAATCCTGAATAAAATCCGCCAAAAGTTGCCGCTTGTTCTGAACCATAAGCGGCAAGATAAATTTCACCTGTAGAAAATACTGAAACATTTCCAGTTAAACCTGTAATTACATAGGTTTCGTAATTTGGATTTCCAGTTACAGGATTTGGACCAGATAAAGGAAAAGGAAAAGTTGCTGTAGTAAAATTGTCTCCGTTAATTGTGAAATTTAAGGTTGAACCAGTTTGAGTTACAATTGTTACTCTTCCATTAAATTGTCTGTTGCCAATAAAATCAATTTGAGGAATGTTATCAATAATTCTTGGAGTTTGACAGCTTAGTGGTGGCACAAAGAAAAGTTCTTGATTTCGTTGATCCTGCGCACCGTTATCACCAACACTTTGATAGGCAAAAACTCTTTTATTTGAACGGATGTATAAATTACCTAGCGCGTCGAAAGTATCACCATTTAATGCAAGATATTCTCCAGCATTTAGTGTAAAAGACGGTGTTAAATCGTCTCGAAGTGTTATTTCTGTTCCATCTTCATCAGCTACTAGTAAAACTTTTTCAACAGTGTCAATACCTGTACTCTTAATAAATATATACTCGTTTGTATTGATTCTCTCAGCCGGAACGATTTGATCAAAACCTAAGTCTAAGTTTCCAGTTGCATTACTTCCACCAAATGAACCACAATTTACTGCAATAGGTTTGTCTGATGTTACTAGTGCTCCAATTAATCCATCTCTATTTGCATTATTTGGACCTTGAACGGCCAATACATAACTTTCACCACTATTCAATGATATGCTAAACGGATTATCTCCAGTACTTCCATTTACTAAAGTTACACCTTGTTTAAAATTGCTAAAGTTAATAGTGGTATTATTTTCAGTAGCCAAAACTGATATAAAAGTAGTATGTATATTGGTGTAAACAGATACATCTAAGTTTGTTAATGCACCAATTCTGAAACGGTTACCAAGCGAAGCTTTACCTTTTGAAACTAATTGTCCAGCTTGATTACTACTTGTATCAATTACTCTTGCAGAAACATACATTAAATCTTCTGCTTCAATTATAAAACCTTTGTTATTAAAAATGTTTGAGCTGATACTTGCATCAACATGTAATTGAGAGTCTTGCCCAAAACCTACATTATATATGTATGGATTAGACTTTGAAACAGTACCTTCTATTACATTTCCTCCAATTTCAATAATTTTAAAATTTACTGGAAGAGTATTTGGAGTTGATATATAAATAAATTGTTGTCCAGGAATAACACTCGATGAGCCACAAAGTGGTGGAATATAATGAGTTTTACTGAATTGTGATAAACAATTGTTAAAAATTAATAAAAATAAAAATATAAATCTAAGCTTCTTTTTCATTTGCTAAAATTAACAAATAAATAAGAAAACATAAAATGATTGCCTCGCTTTATGTTTTCTTTAAGATTCTGTCCATTACAATTTGTTTACAAATCTCTTTTTTTAATAATAATGTAAGAAGAATAAACAAAAATAGCCGTCCAAACCAAAACAATAAGTAGTGAAGAAAAATGAACATCATAATCTTTGATAGAATTTTCACCTACAGCTTCTTGAAGATTTTTTACAGAACTTAGTCTTGTTATTGGTTCTTTAATTAAATTCCACATAGACATTAAAGGAAAAAAATCATAAACTTTATCAACTAAAGCTGTGTTTTTTATTTGGTTGAGTGAAATACCATAGGTAATCATTTCAAATATAAACCAAATAAAAAGCGAACCCAATGCAAAAGCAGAACGTTTAATTAGTATTCCTAGAAATAAACACAACGAAAAAAAACCTAATAATTTGACAAAATAGGCGAGAAGATACTCTAAATCTGAGAAAACAATTCCAATTTCAGTATAGGATGAAAAGCCAAATCCTAAAAGTAATGACATTATAAAAACAAAAACAGTTGAAATTCCAGCAAAAAGAACAATGGTTAAGAATTTTGACAAAATCAGTTCTTTTTTACTCATTCCGTCGATGAGATTTTGCTTTAACGTTCCATAACTGTATTCGTTTGCCATCATAGAAACAATTATGACTGCTAAAAATATTTTTAAAAATGCAGCGATAAATGTGTTGAAATGCCAAATATATGGAAAGTTAAAAATTCCCATTTCTGCTAAATGAAATTTAAAAATTCCGATGTCAAATTTTATTGCAGCAATTAAAGCGATGAAGGAAAGAATAACAAAATATCCAATGGTTAATACTTTGCTAGCGCGATTTTTCCAGATTTTTTGAAGCTCTATGGCTAATAAACGTTTCATGATTGGGTTTCGATTGAATTGGTTAATGTAAGAAATTGTTCTTCCAGGCTTTGCTTTCTTTTTACTAAATGATTTAAAGAAATTCCTTTTTCAAAGAAAAATTTATTTAGTTCAGAAGCTTCAACTTGGGTTTTAAAATGAGCAATGATTTTTTCCTCATTGCCTTCAAAATTTTCCAATTCAGGATGATATTTTAGGACTTCAATAAGCTTTTGATTGTTGCTGCTCTGTAGTTCAAAATAGGCGTTATGGTTAACCATTTCATCTACTTTTCCATTGTAAAGAATTTTTCCAAAACGTAGAACTAAAACATGACTACATACTTTTTCAACTTCGTCAAGTAGATGCGAAGCCAACAAAATAGTTGTTCCTTGAGAAGCAATAAGGCGAATAATATCGCGAACTTGATGAATTCCTTGTGGATCTAAACCATTGGTTGGTTCGTCTAAAATTAAAATTTCGGGATCGTTTAATAAAGCCGAAGCAATGGCTAAACGCTGTTTCATTCCCAAAGAGAAAGTTTTGAATTTACTGTTTTTGCGGTCGATTAATCCAACAATTTCCAGTTTTTCATCCACTTTTTCAGAGTTAACACCTTTTATTCTGCATACCAATTCTAGATTTTCTTTGGCAGTCATATAAGGATAAAAGTTTGGACGTTCGATAATGGCACCCACTTTTTTCAGTGCATCGTGAGTTTCCAATTTTCCGCCAAACCAGTAGTATTCGCCAGAAGTTTTGTTTACAACGTTTAGTACAATTCCAAGTGTAGTTGATTTTCCACTACCGTTTGGACCTAAAATTCCATATACATTTCCTTTGTATATGTCGAGTGAAACGTCATTTACAGCATGGACTTTACCATATTTTTTGTGTAGATTTTTGATTGAAAGGATTGAATTCTCCAAGTTTTTTTTTGATTAAGGATTTAATGTATGACGATTGTAGCCTTAATTTGTTACTAATCTTTTTTGGAGTAATAAAATCTTTTTACAAATTCTTTTTTTAAATTCAAATATGATAGTGTTTCATTGATTTCTTTCAATTCATTGGTCAAAGCGGTTTTCTTTCCAATTTTATCGTTGGTAGCTTGCATTTTACAGTAGGAACATTCAAATTCGCTAAAGTGAATGTTTACTTTTTTGGTTTCAATAAACTGATGTCCAAAAACTATACATACAATTTTTTTGCCGAATAAATTTTTAGAATACCTTTTAATTTTCATGTTTTCTATTTTTTCTGAACAATTAAAAATAGTTTAATTTGTGTTAAAAAGCAATAAAAAATCGATTAAATACATTTTTTTACAATAAAAATAAGTTAATAATTACAAAAAATAACAAGAGAGATTTATCTAAACAAAGCAATTGTAGGTTGACCAATTTCATAATCAGGAAGTGATAAATCATTATTTTTATAACTATTTGTATTAAAAATATTAGTTCCTTGAAAAGGTATTTTTGGATAAAAAGAGAAGGAAATTTGAAAACTATTGAAAACTAAATAATCATTATTAATCAACACGCCAATGCTAAATTTTGATAATAAACTTTTGTTTAAAAATTTATCGGTTTCATTTCCAAGCATACCAAGTGTCATATTGTAAAATGGACTGAAACGAAATCCATGCCAACTTCCAGGAACGTAGGTTTGGGTTTGCAAAGTAATTGTTGCTTTTCTAATTCCGCTAATCAAAGGATTATTAAAACCTTGAATTCCATCATCGTCACCAAGCATTACTCTATCTTTTAAAATAGGAACACGATTATTTCCAATAACTATTGACGATTTTATAAATTGTCTAATTTTCCAATCGCCAAAATAAATCAAATTTGTAAAATAGTTTGCTTCAATTTTAAATGTTGTTTCTCTTGTATCTCTACCTTCAAAAAAACTTCCCCATTCGGAATTGATTCCAAGATAACCAAAGTCGAAATAATTACCATAAGCAAATCTTCCGCCAAAATAAGCTCGTTTTTGATTGTTTTTATTCTGAAATCCACCTGTAATGGAATAGACTTGCCCAAAAGGAATGTCTTCAATAATGCCAAAATTGAAAAGATATTTGTCTTCGGCAAATTTTCTTGTGTTTACACCAATACTTGCTAAGTAAAGTTCTTCGTTCGCAAAAAAACGATTGGGATCAATTTCTAAGGTTGGTGTTTTGATGTAATTTATTTTTTTATATCCAATGGTTGTAACCAAATTGGTTGTTCTATAATCTTCATTTTTTCCGCCAAAAAGTTTAAAAGCATGTCCAAGCCAAAAATCACGTGTTTCATTTTTGAAGCGAATTGTTTCAAATTCATTTGATAAATTGGGTAGCGAGTCAGAAAAAGCTCTGTTTTCTAAAAAAATTCCACCAGCAAGTCTTGTCAAAGGCGAGAAAAATAATCGTTCCACTCGAATGCTTTTAGAAATATTTTTTTCTAACGACTCGTTATAATTCAAAGTCACATTAGTAAACGAATTTTTAATATTTCTAATTAAATACCTAGAATTGTGAGAGTTGCTTTTATCTGAAAAACGTTGGGTAAAATCGTGTGATAGTTCATGGGCAAGACCAAAAACATTTCGTTCTGATAGTTCAAAATTTGCTCTCGAACCAGATATTGAACCTGTTGGTATTAAACTCCAAGAATCAAGAACTCGAATGGAAATATCTACAGAATCCTTATTATTTTCAATAGGTAAAGGTTTAATAATAACACTTCTAACGAATCGTTGACGTCTAATTAAACGTTCGGATTCTTTTGCAATAATAGAATCCAAAGGTTCATTCTTTTTGAATAATAAAATATTTCGAATGGTAAAATTTTTGGATTTAGCATGCAGTGCGTTTCCAAATTTTTCAATTCCTTTTTCGGGTTGATCTTTTGTATTATCAACTGAATATCCAAACGGATCGAGTGTTTCGATGTTTATGTTTCTAATGATTTTGCCTTCGTGTTTATCAAAAGCTTTTTTTAGATAGTATCTTTGGGTAGATGCTTTTTTGGAAGGTTTTGATTTTCGGGTGGATTTGAATAACAACCTATGAACAAATTTTCCAAACTTTGATTTTTTTGAGAATTTTTCAATGTCTTTATAAACTTTTGCTGAGTCTTTTGCAACTGTTTGCTGAGCTGTCAAATTTTGACAACAAAAGACAAATAGGAGTAAAACCAAAAGTTTCTTTGCCATAAATTTGGGGAAATATGATGAAAGATATAAATAAAAATTAAATTTCAATACTGAAATTCCAAATTCAATGAAAAAACAAATTCCAAATTCCTAAGCTATTGATTGTTAGGAATTTGGAATTTATAATATTGGAATTTAAAAATTATGATTTCTGTTCTTTGTTGAAATAAACTAAGTAATAATACATTTGTTTTTCTTCGTCCCAACCTTTTTCTACAAATTTTTCAGCACTTTCTGGATTGATAAAATCCAGTTTGATTTGAATATTTGTGTCTAAATTTATTACGTTTTTTATTGATTTTCGTGCATCGCTAACGGCTGCATTTGCAATTGGGAAAGTCGTAATATCTTCAATGCTGAATTTTTCGCCTTTATCAACTTTGTAGTTTTTGAATTCCGGAATTAAATCTGGATTGTCCAAAACTTCGTTTAAGAATTTGGTTTCTTCAAATTCATCATTTTTAGCAAAATGATTTACCGCACGGTTCATGAACATTACTTCTTCTTTCTTGTCTTCGGCTGGAAGAACAACGTCTTTGGCAAAACTTTGACAGAATTTTAAATACTTTTTAGTATAGAAATTTTCGTCTTGAAAAGCATCAACCGAAAGAAAATGTTCTAGCCAATATCTTGCATCATATCGATTGCTATCAACCGTAAGGATTTTATAACCTTCTTCTTTTTTATGATTAAAAATTAAACAACCTTTATCAAGTTTGTTAAGATTAATTCCTTGTTGTAAAATCATTTCCAGATTTTTTTCTTTTTCTTCAAATTGAAGAAAATCGGTCTTGATTTCGCTTTTAAAAACACCAATGGCATCAACAACAGTATTGTCAATCGAAACGTTGGTTAGATAAGAAATATAAACTTCTCCGTTTTTTATATGCGGATGATTGGATTGTTCAAAAAGGTGTTTGGTTATTTTTTTTGAAACTTCATGAAAATCACTAGGATTTGTGAAAATTTCTGATGCCAAATTGAACATATCGTTGTATTCTAAATCAACATCATGTGCAAACTGAAAATAGTTTTCTTCTTTTTCGCGAAACGACTTAAAGAAAAATTCCTTCAATAATGGCATAATTTCGTCATTCAGCTGATAGGGTTCGTCTGAAATAAAAATGGCTTCGTTGCGGCTTTTATTTCCCACTCGGTGAATGGAAAGTGTTTCTACATGGGTATTAAATAAGTTTATCATTTATAGGTCAATTTCTAATTTTTAATTCCAATTTTCTTCAAATCCATAGTCTTCAAAGCTATCATCTCCGCCAAACATGTCTAAATCATCTTCGTCTAAATCGTCTTCAAATTCTGAGTATAAATCGTCGTCATTATCTGCTTCAAATTGTTTTTCAATGGCTTCGGCTGGCAATTCTCCGTGAGAAAACAAAAGACTTGGATAAGTTACACCAACTTCTGGTTCTTGGACAGCAGCCAGTTCAACTAAAAATGTCCACATGTTGATAAAATCATAAACGTAGATAATTTTGGTTTGGTCTTCGCTAAGCAAATCATTAATTTGATAATCGCTCATTGTTTTTTGTTCGCCAATAACATCACCTGAATCAAACATTGGAATTTCATCTTCTTGGTTCCAAGTATCGTCACAAGTGTAGAATGAAGCTACTTCCATTCCGTCAAAACCAAAAGCATTAACGATGGCGTTGTGTAAATCTTCTAAAGTATCATCTTCGTTTATCGCAATATCTCTGAATACATCTTCTTCAGCATCAAGTATTGCTCTGAATTTATAAATCATAATCCTTTTTTTTGAGCCAACAAAGGTAAAATATAATTTTAGGAAATCAGTTTAAGATTTGTGATTTGTTGATAATAAATTGTGCTAAAATAAATGATGTGTTGAGGACTTGATAGAATTACTTTTTTTGGCAACATAAATCCGACATTTTTTTAAACGTAAGATGAATTGACTTTAAGGTTTCAAAAATTTCGTTGTTAGTAGCTTTGTTTTCTACGAGTTCGTGCATGTTTTTGCTTTCTCTTTTTAGTTTTACTAAGGCTTCAATGGTTTTAGGTTGTCTAAAATTTTGGGGCATGTTTTCAATACAAAGTTTTTCGGCATCTTTAGAAAGAGTAGTTGCGTAATTTTTGATAGGATTAAAGTCTCCTTTTTTGGCTGATTTGTAGGACTTCGTCATTAGGTCGTGGTAGTTTTTGATTTCTGGCCACGTTTCAATAATTGCTCGTGCACTGCCCGAATTCATTGAGAATATCGCAGCAAACGCAAATAGCGTTTTAATAATTTTCATTTGGTAGGTTAGTTTTTTAGCAGTTGCAATGCTAGTGAAAATTATTTAATAAAAATGTTAAGATTTGATTTTGTTTCAGCTCTTTTCTGTATTGTTTTTTCAACTAGTTGTGATACTGAACTAGAACTTTTATTAATTAAATTAATTTTTTTGTAGAAATAAAAATGAGATTATTTTAAATAAAAAAAACACATCAACTTTGATGTGTTTTTATGGTGATGTTTTTGTGGGGAGAGCAGGATTCGAACCTGCGAAGATGTAATCAGCGGATTTACAGTCCGCCCTCGTTGGCCGCTTGAGTATCTCCCCAGCATTAATAGCGGTTGCAAATATAGGAACACTTTTGACTTAGACAAACAAAAAATCAATTTTATTTTTGCAAAAAATGTAATCATTTCAAAACGAAAGACATAAAAAAATCTCCTTAAGGAGATTTCTTTTAATTCTTTGTTTAAACCATTTATTAAAGTAATGAAGCAATTTTTTTCTTCAATTCATCACCTCTTAAATTTACTGCAATAATTACTCCTTTTTCATCAAGTACATATGTTGATGGAATTTCGGTTACATTATATTGTTTAGCAATAGGATCTTCCCAACCTTTAAGATTAGAAATTTGTGTCCAAGTGATTTTATCTTTTGCAATGGCTTCTTTCCATTTATCTGCTTTTTCGTCAAGAGAAACACCAACGATATTTAATCCTTTTGCATGAAACTCATTATATAAAGCTACAACACTAGGATTTTCAGCTCTACATGGTCCGCACCAACTAGCCCAAAAATCGATAATGGTAACTTTTCCTAAACTTTGTTTTAACGAAACTTCTTTTCCTTCTGGAGATTTTCCTTTAAAATCTGGAGCTGGACTACCTACTTTTACAGCACTTGGTATTGGTGCACTTACTGCTGATTTTAATTGTTTTACTTCTTTAATTTTTTCGGCAACTTTTTTACCTACTTTACTTTCTTTAAGTTCCTTATCAAGACTGTTGAAGATTTTTTCTGTTTTTACATCAGTAAACTCAGGGTTTCCAACCATAGATTGTGTGATTAATAAACTAATATATGATTTTGGATTTTTTTCTGGGTAACTAAACATATAATCCGTCATTTCTTTTTGAAGTGCTTTGTATTCTTTTCGCAATGAATTAATTACAACTGTATCGTTGTTTTTTTGCGCATCATTCATTTTAGCCATATTTTTCATTTGAAATTCCATAACTGCTTTTTGGGATTTCTTTTGAATTTTATTGGACTCTGTTTGGAATTTAAAGAACTCATCGTTACTGTATGTTCCAGAAATTTTAGATTTAAACAAACTGTCTTTGTCAACTTCCATTCCGATTTCTCCTTCTTCAAGAATAAATGGAACTTTACCTTGTACTTTTTCTACCTGAACAAAATACATTTCTGGTCCTTCTGCAATTCCTTTAATGTTAAATTTACCATCGACCATATCAACAGTATCAACAGGAACAAACCCTAATGCATCGTCTTGTCTTTCTAAAAATACTTTTCCTGTTTTTAATCCTTTTACTGAGCCTTCGATAGTATATTCGCCATCTTTTTTACAAGATACTAGTAAAATAGCGAGTAATCCAAATGATACTAATTTTTTCATTTATTATGTTTGTTATTTTAATTTCGAATGCAAATGTATTTAATTTTATATCATAACCATTTTTATTTAATAAAAGTTTAGTCTTTAAAGGTAAACTAAAGAGCGATTACTCTTAATAAATAATAATAAATCATCAATTAACCGTTAATTTTGATAAAAGTATCCTATTGTGTTTTTACCTTTGGGAAAAAATTGCAATGATTAAAAAATTATCATTTTTACTACTTCTATTTTCTACAATAAGTTTTTCACAAGTTGTTATCAATGAACTAGATTCTGATACACCTTCGGTTGATGATAGAGAGTTTATAGAATTAAAATCAACAACACCTAATTTCTCACTTGATGGATATGTTTTAGTACTATTTAATGGAACTGGAAGTTTAGCAAATTTAAGCTATTATGTAATTGATTTAGATGGTTTAACTACTGATATTAATGGAATTGCTACTATTGGAAACAAATTAGTTTCACCCGTTCCAGATAAATTATTGCCGGATAATATTTTTCAAAATGGTCCTGATGGCGTTGCACTTTACTTAGGTTCATCCTCAGATTTTCCAAATAATTCTACAGCAACAACTGATAATTTGATTGATGCCATTGTATATGGAACAAATGATCCTCCAGCTACTTCATTGATGACTTTATTAGGAGTAACAATTCAACTTGACGAAAGCGGAAATGGTCCAAGTGCAACAAATTCTATCCAACGAAAAAACGATGGAACTTATGAGATAAAACTACCAACTCCAGGAGCAAACAACGATGGTAGTGGTTTTGTTTATAATGGAATAACCATATCAATTTCTGCAACTCAAGTGAATGAAGGTAATTCGTTTTCAATAACTTTTACTACCCAAAATCCAGTTACTACAGATTTAACTTTTTCGTTTTCATTAAATAACGGAACATTCAACAACAGTGATTTTACAGGTTCAACCGATATTACTATTCCAACTGGAACAGCATCAATTTCAAGAACAATTACAACAGTAGATGACACATTAGACGAAGGCGATGAAGTTGTAGTTATCAAATTCAACACTTTGCCATTTGGCTACAACAGATTAAACGATTTTATAGAAGTTAGAGTAATCGATAATGATTTTATTGTTGCGTCTTTTGGAACGCCATTAGCACCAACTTATGGAATTGTTCAAAGTACTGCACCAACTGGTTATTATGATTCACTAGAAGGTTTGTCAGGTACAGCTTTAAGACAAGAATTACAAAATATTATTGCAAATCCTGAGGTTGTTCGTGCGCATACTTATGGTGATATTGTAGAAATTCTAAAGTCTGCAGACCAAAATCCGCTAAATAGTAATCAAGTTTGGTTGATGTATGTTGAAAGTCCAAGAGCAAAATTAGAATATCAAACAGGAAGCATTAGTACAGGAAAATGGAATCGCGAACATATTTATCCACAATCACGTGGTGGTTTTTCTAATGCAACTTCTGATACGGCTGATGGAATTGATATTTGGCTTCCAACAAGTGCTAGCGATATTGCTGCTGGACATGCTGATGCGCATCACCTTAGAGCTGAAGATGGGCCAGAAAACACCAACAGAAGCAACAAAGATTATGGATTAACTGGTTATAATGGTCCAAATGGAAATCAAGGTTCATGGAAAGGCGACGTAGCTAGAGCTTTGTTTTATATGGCAGTTCGATACAACGGATTAGAAGTGGTAAATGGAGATTTACCCGATTCAACTGTTGGACAAATTGGCGATTTGGCTTCGCTTTTACAATGGAATCAAATTGATCCAAGTGACGATTTTGAAATGAATAGAAACAATTACATCTATACATGGCAATACAATAGAAATCCGTTTATTGATTATCCAAATTTAGCCGATTACATTTGGGGAGCAAATGCAGATCAACAATGGTTTACATCACTTTCTACTCCAGAAAACCAATTGGCGAAAATCGTTTTATATCCAAATCCTGCCAGCGAAAGCTTCTCCGTTTTTGGTATAAATCATAATGCCGAAATTGAATTATACAACAATTTAGGGATGAAAGTTTTCCAACAAAGAATTCAACCCGAAACAACAATAACACCAAATTTAAGTTCGGGAGTTTATTTTGCAAAAATTAAAACTAATGATGGCGTTTTGGTTAAGAGGATTATTTTAAAATAACATCTGTTTTGTCAAATTATGAGTTTTATTTGAAATAAATTATAAAATTAGTACCAATACCAAGCTCGCTTTCTGTTTCAATTTTTCCTCCCATAGCATCTATTTGATTTTTAGTTAAAAATAGACCTAAGCCTTTTGCATCTGGATTATTATTAAATGTTTTATACATTCCAAAAAGATCTTCTTTGTTTCTTTTCAAATCAATTCCAATGCCATTATCTTTAATACTCAATTTTTTCATTTTTGTTAAATGATAATGTAATGATAGGATTTCTATCTGGATGACTGTAGCGTAGAGCATTGGAGATGAAATTGTGTAAAATACTTTCCAGATAAGCTCTATTGTATTCAATAAAAATATCATCTGATGCATTGTTTTCTACAATAGCTGATTTGTTTTCAATTTGTGGTTTTAAAAGACTTAAGGTGTTTTCTATAAAATTATTTAAATTTAAGTTTTCAATTTTTAGGTTAATATTGTTTCTAATATTTACAACTTCATTCAAATTTCTCATTGTTTCGTCAAGCGATTGTGAAACTTTTTTCAAAAGTGTGATCATTTCATCTTGTTCATCTTTTGATTTTGAATTTTCTAGTAGATCTGCAATAAGTTGGATATTACTTGTGTGAGAACGTAAATTATGGGAAACGATGTATGAAAAATTTAATAACCTTTTATTTTGTTCCGAAACTAACATGAAAGATTGATTTAATTCTTCCTCGGCTTTTTTCTTTTCTGTTATATCTTCTACAATTGCTATGTGATTAATAATTATATTTTGTTTTTTCCACAGTGTTGCTACAAATAAATTAACCCATACAATATTTCCTGATTTATTTATGTACCTTTTTTCAATATGGAAATCATTGACAAGACCATTTTTTAAATCAGACATCATTTTTATGTCTAATTCTAAATCACTTGAGTGAGTTATTGATTGAAAATCAGTATTTAAAAGTTCTTCTGTAGAATATCCAACAATTTTTCCATACTCATCATTTACTGTGATGAATTTTCCAGTCATTGTATCAATTTTTGCTATTCCTACTGGAGCTTGATTAAAAATAGCTCTAAACTCGGTTTCACGTTTTAAAATTTTTCTAGTTTGTTTTTCAATTAATTGCTGTAGTTCGGCAGGTTTTTTTAAAATGGAGTAAATCCATAATCCAGAAATTAACGCTAAAAAAATTCCTAGAAACAAAGAAGTATATATTTGCTCAATGATGACGTTTTTGTTTCTATGGATAAGATATAACTTCCAATCACCATCGGGTATAGATACAATTTGATAATGTTTGTTTTGGATATCCATTTTTTCAGGTAGAAAAAATTCTTCCTTATTTGTAATTGGATTTTTTTTCGAAAATTGAAAGTAATACTTGGAAATATCTATTGATTTAATTCCTGATTGTTTAAGTAGTGTTTCAAGCTTTATTATTACTGCAGAAAAGCCCCAAAATTTATTGTTTTTATATACAGGTAGTCGTCCAATAACAGCAATTCCTCCTTGTTTTAATTGAAATGGACCAGCAAAAAACATTATCTTTGATTTAATAGATTTTTTTGCTTCATAACTAACAGATGAATTCGCATTTAAGATGTCGTAATTTAAAGCTGCTTTGTTTTCTTCAAACGGATAAACATATTTTATTACACCATTTGGAACTAATTGAACAGCATCAATTGATTCGTTTTTATTTAATAATTGCTGGCTAATTTTGTCAAAATTCTCTGGTATTCCTTTGTCATTTATCGTCATTGCTAGTGTCAAAGCTGAGGTGTAACAGTTTTTAAAAACTTCTTCAAAGTTTTGTCTTACAATGTTGATTGTGTTAGACATTTCTCTTTCCTCATTTTCTTTTATAACTTCATATCGAAGTTTAACAGCAATACCAGCAATTGTTAGCATTACAAAAAATACAATCGTTCCTATTGTTTTTGGTCTTTTTAAAAACCAAAGCGACATTTTTTTTATGTTGAGATTAAAACTCATTATTTTTTGTATTTAATGTAACTTTAGCTAGTAAAAAAAAACAGGTTGTATTTTTAATAAAATTTAATGTTTACTTTCCAATGCAGAAATTAGCAAAAATATTGCCTAAAAGTTCATCATTTGTGACTTCGCCAGTAATCTCACCAAAGTAGTATAACGCTTGTTTGATATCAATTGCCATTAAATCAGAAGACAAACCGCCATCGAGACCAAAACGCACTTTTTGAATTTCTTCCAAAGCTTTTAGTAATGAATCATAATGACGAGTATTGGTTACTATGGTTTCATTGTTTCGCAAAGCACCAGTATTGACAAAGGATAGCAATTGACTTTTTAAATCATCAATTCCAAGGTTGTTTTTAGCTGAAATGGTTTGTAGTTTGACGTTCAGTGTTTCAAGTTGTTCCTTTATGTTTAGAATTTCAGTTTCTGAAAGCAAATCAATTTTATTGATAACTACAACTAATGGTTTTAATGGAAATTGGTTTTTAATCTTTTCAATTTCTATAATATATTCAGAACTTTGAACTTTAAATTTTAAACTCTCAAACAAGTATAAAACGACTTGCGCTTGTTCAATTTTTTCAAATGTTTTCTTAATTCCGATACTTTCTACCACATCTTTTGTTTCTCGAATTCCAGCAGTATCGATAAATCGGAAACCAATTCCATCAATTACTAATTCGTCTTCAATGGTGTCACGAGTTGTTCCAGCAATATCTGAAACTATAGCTCGTTCTTCGTTTAACAATGCGTTTAAAAGCGTTGATTTTCCAACGTTTGGTTCGCCAACGATAGCAACAGGAATTCCGTTTTTTATGACATTTCCAACGGCAAAACTGTCAATCAATCGTTTTAAAACAAATTCAATTCGAGTTAAAAGTTCTTTGAATTGTGTTCTGTCAGCAAATTCTACATCTTCTTCGGCAAAGTCTAATTCGAGTTCAATTAGCGAAGCAAAATTCAATAATTCTTCTCTCAATTTGGCAATTTCAGAACTAAATCCGCCACGCATTTGCTGCATCGCAATTTGATGTGACGCTTCATTATCCGAAGAAATTAAATCGGCAACTGCTTCGGCTTGAGATAAATCGAGTTTTCCGTTTAAAAAAGCACGCAACGTAAATTCACCAGCTTGTGCCATTTTACAACCTTTACGAAGTAATAATTGAATAATTTGTTGTTGAATGTAAGTTGAACCGTGACACGAAATTTCAACAACATTTTCGCCTGTATAGGAATTTGGATTTTTAAAAATAGATAAAAGAACTTGATCAAACGTTTTTCCTTCGTCAACAATATGTCCAAGATGAATGGTATGCGTTTTTTGATTGCTGATTTTTTTTCCTGAAACCGATTGAAACACACTTTCGGCAATGGTGATGGCATCTTTTCCTGATAGTCTAATAACTGCAATTGCACCAGCACCAGATGGCGAAGCTAAAGCAACAATCGTTTCTTGTGAAATCATTTTTAAAAATTTTTACAAAGATTAAATTTAGTAAGTAGTAATTAGTCAATAGTAATTAGTTTTTTACTTTTTACTTATTAATTTAAGTATAAAAAAACCGCTTTGATTTTCAGCAAAACGGTTTTTAAATATAAAGATTGGTTAGTTAGTTTTAGTTGTTTAGCATTACTGGCATAACAAGCATAGTAACGGTTTCGCCTTCGTCTAAACCGTCAATTGGAGTTAAAATTCCAGCGCGGTTTGGCATAGACATTTCCAACTGAATTTCGTCTGAAGTTAAATTGGTCAACATTTCTGAAAGAAAACGAGAATTAAAACCAATTTGAATATCGTCGCCTTGATAATCACAAGTCAAACGTTCTTCAGCTTTGTTTGAGTAATCAATATCTTCGGCAGAAATATTTAATTCAGCTCCAGCAATTTTCAAACGAATTTGGTGTGTTGTTTTATTAGAGAAAATTGCAACACGACGAACAGAACTCAAGAACATGTTTCTGTTAATCATTAATTTGTTAGGATTTTCTTTTGGAATAACAGCTTCATAATTTGGATATTTTCCATCAATTAATCGACACGTTAATACATAATTGTCAAAAGAAAAAGTTGCATTAGAGTCGTTGTATTCAATTGTAACTTCGCTGTCGGTTGCTCCAAGAATACTTTTCAAGATATTCAAAGGTTTTTTTGGCATAATAAAATCAGCTACTTGCGACGCTTTTACATCGGTACGAGCATATTTTACTAATTTATGCGCATCGGTTGCTACAAAAATTAAACCTTCTGGCGAAAATTGGAAGAAAACTCCCGACATAACTGGACGTAAATCATCGTTTCCAGCAGCAAAAATGGTTTTACTGATTGCTGTTGCTAAAACATCGGCAGGAACAACTGTTGATGATGGTTCGTCTAGATTTACCGATTTTGGAAATTCTTCTCCTGGTGCATAAGCAATAGCATATTTTCCAGAATTAGAGCTAATTTCAATCGTGCTGTTTTCTTCAACGGTAAATGTTAACGGTTGTTCAGGAAAAGTTTTTAAAATATCCAACAAAAGTTTTGCAGGAACGGCAACGCTTCCTTTGCTGTCTGATTCTAATTCAAGAGTGGCAGACATCGTAGTTTCTAAATCAGATGCAGAAACGGTTAACGTTTTATTGTCTAATTCAAAAAGGAAATTATCTAAAATAGGTAAGGTGTTGCTACTGTTGATAACGCTACCTAAAACCTGTAATTGTTTTAATAAGTATGAACTCGATACTATAAACTTCATAGTGAATTTAATTTTTACAAATATATCTTAAACTAATAGATTTCAAAAAGTTTTTTATTAACATTACTTACTATATTTTCGCTTACGCAAAAATGTAAATACAAGACCAAATACTAATAAGACAACTAGCGGTAAACCAACGGTTATGATTTGTGACGTTGTATAGTTTTCGACTACTTTTTCTTTATCTAACATTGGTAAATTAACTTCTTTACTTCGGATGTTAATAAGTCCGTTGTCGTCAAGCAAATAATTGACACAATTCATCAGGAATTCTTTGTTGGCATACAAATTATTAGTCCATTTGTCATAACCTAATTCCAAGGGTTGGAAGTTTTTATCCAATTGATTTTTAATAACATCACCATCTGAAATTACAATCATTTTATTGTCTTTTCCAACAGGTTTAAACGTATTGTCGTTAAACGCTAAAACTCGATTTTCAAATGCCGAATGAAATTTTCCTTCTAATAAAACAGCAACAGGATAATTTCCGCCGCCAGCAAATTCTTTTTGCTCTGGTCGTTCTTCAACCATGTTTAAATTGATTTCACTTGGTGTTCCAATAAGTTTTGAATATTTAGAAGACGTTAATAAAACCGTTTTGTTGATGTCATTTTTTAGAGGTTCAATTGGATTAGCAAATTCAAATTTGATGACATCTAAATTACTCACAATAGGATTAGCCGATTCGCTATAAACTGCTGGCGAAAAAAACCATGGAAACTGACTGTATTGCGTTGCACTTCCTTGTTGACCAGTTGCTAAAGCAATTGGCGTATTCATTAAATCTTTAATCAAATCAGGGCGAATTCTAATACCATATTTAAAGAACATATCGTTCAAATTCAAATCACGTGGAAACGCCAAATTTTCACCTGTTTGCATTAAACTATCCATTTCCATGCTAACATGATCCATCAACCAAAGGGTTTTTCCGCCGTTGATAACAAACTGGTCAAGCACTTGTTTTTCGGCATCAGTAAAGACTTCGGTAGGTTTTGCAATAACAGCTAAGTCATATTTTTTTAGATATTTAAGCGATTCGTTTGGGTTTTTTGCGACAGAATCTAATGTAAAAGTTCCAATGTAGTAATTATCACGAACCGATTTTACAAAATCAGCAATTAGAATATCGTGTAGTTCGCCATTTCCTTTGATAACAGCAACGCGTTTTTGCTTTTCTTTAGAAACAGAATTTATAGCATTAGCAAAAGCATATTCAAGATGTTGCACTGAACTAATTACTTTTTCGGCAGTCGATGCACCCATCATGTTTTTCAATAATGGAACTTTGATACTTTTATCGCCACAAGTAGCAATTGCCCACGGAAAAACCACTTCTTGAGTTTGTTGTCCTTTTTCGTTAACCGTAACATTTACTGGAGTTAAACCGCGTTCCAAAAACGATTGAATGGTTTCGTCACGATTAGCTTCTTCATCCAACGGATTTACAAATTGGAAAATAACATTCGGATTTTCAGCTTTAAATTCTTCTAATAATTGTTGCGTTTCTGTTTGTAGTTTTTTGAATTCGCCAGGAAAATTTCCTTCCAAAAAAACATCAATATAAACTGGTTCCGTTATTTCATCTACAATTTGAAGTGACGTTTCGGATAACGTATAACGTTTGTCTGCTGTTAAGTCAAATCGTTTAAAAATAAAATGACCAGCAATGTTTATTCCAACCAAAACAGCCAGAATAACGATGATTTTCTTGAAATTATGTTGTACTGTTTTCATTAGGATTTCAACGATTTTAAGTTAATAACGGTTAGCGATAAAAATAAAAACGAAACACTTACAAAGTAAAGAACATCGCGAGTATCGATAACGCCGCGTGCCATACTTTTAAAATGATAATCCATTCCAATTCGTGAAATTACATCCGATTGTGATTTTACCAAAGTTGTCATGCCTTCAAAACCATAATAGAACAAAAAGCATAAAAACACCGAAAGTATAAACGATACAATCTGGTTTTCGGATAACGTTGAAGTGAAAATTCCGATGGAAGTATAAGCGGCAACTAAAAATAATAGTCCAAAATAAGAACCCATTGTACCTCCTAAATCAATATTACTATCCAATCCTAAAGACGAAACTACGTAAACATAAATTAATGTTGGAATAATGGCGATAACGATTAAAAGAAATGCGCCAAGGAATTTTCCGTTTACAATTTGCCAAATTGATAAAGGCTTGGTCAAAAGTAATTCGATTGTTCCTTGTTTTTTTTCATCCGAAAAGCTTCGCATGGTTACTGCTGGAATTAGGAAAATTAAAATCCATGGCGAAAGTGTAAAAAACGGACTTAAATCGGCAAAACCGCTTTGTAAAATATTATATTCTCCATCAAAAACCCAAAGGAATAATCCGTTGAGCAACAGAAAAATGGCGATAACCAAATAACCAATTGGCGAACCAAAAAAGGATTTAATTTCTCTTAATGCGATTGATTTCATATTTTTTTGTTGTCTGTTATCAGTTTTCGGTTGTCGGTTATTGTTTTTGAACTGACAACTGAGAACCGACAACTATGTTAAACTTACTAATTTATTTACGCTCCAAGCTTCGGGTTTATCGTTGAATAGTTTTTTTGTAAACGTCCAAACTTCGTCAAACAAAGCCGATTTTCGGTAATTTTCTAAATCTTCTTCGGTTTCCCAAAAACTATAGGTGAAAAATATTTCGGGATTGTTTTTATCCTGATACAATTCTAGATAACGGTTTCCAGGCGAGTTTCGTATTTTTTCTTTAATTAAATTGAAATTTTCCATGAATTTTGGAATATTTTCTTCGTGAAAACTCATTTTTACGATGCGTATGAACATAAGGTTTTAATTTTTAAATTCAATTAAAATAGTATCGCGATAATTTAAACCTAATAAAGTATTGGCAGTTCCAACGGTTTCAGGATTACTTCTAAACAGAGCAATTTCAAGGAAACCAGCTTCGTTGAAAATGGCTAATTTTTCGCCTTCATAATCTTTTATCGAATATTTATCAGAAATTACAATATCCGAATAGTTTGGTAAAATAGTTTTGATAGTTTTGGTCTTGAACTTTATTTCATAAGGTCGACCTTTTCCGATTTCAAGAAACAGATTTTTGGAAATATTAGTAACTACATTACCATAATGATCAATATAAATTACATTTCCTTTAATTTGGTTGTCTAAAACCGTTGCTTGTAATTCGGTTACATCTTTAACAGAAGTGATTTCTTTACCAATAACGTTGAGCAAACCGCCTTTTGCAAGATGACAAGCTACTTTTACAAAAACATCCAAATCGGTTGCATCACTGTGTAAACGGTCGTGAATATTGATAGCCACAATTTTTTGCGGAATAATCTTTTGGGTTAAAATACTTAAAACACCATTATCGGCACAAATAAAGTATTGATCGTTCCATTGCATAGCAATATGCTGCGTTTCTCGATTTCTTTCAATATCAACACCAATTAAATGAACCGTTCCTTTTGGAAAACTAGAATAAGCTGCACCGATAATATAACTTGTTTCGGCAATGTTAAACGCATCAATGTTATGAGAAATATCAATAATGGTTGCTTCGGTAAATTCGGTTAGAATTTTTCCTTTTAGCGAACCCACAAAATGGTCTTTTAATCCGTAATCTGTTGTAAGAGTAATTATTGACATTAATTGTTTATAACTTGATTGAAATCTGTTCCAAAAATAGAAAAATCAATCATCTATTTTGATTAAATTTGAATGCAAAGCTAATTTATTTTTAGCTAAAAAATTAATTTAATACTACTGCTTTTGAACGAACGTATCATTGAATTACACGACATTGCTCCAAAAGAATTTTGGGGTGCACAAGATGCTCATCTTGAAACGATAAAAAAGTATTATCCAAAATTAAAAATTGTGGCACGTGGCACAACTTTAAAAGCATTTGGCGAAAAAGAAGAATTGGATGAATTTGAAAATCGTTTCAATAGATTGATGTTGCATTTTACACGTTATAATAACATTGACACCAATGTTATTGATAGAGTTATCCAAAGTAATTCTAGCGAAGAACAACGAATGCCAGATCATGACAAGATTTTGGTACACGGAATTGGCGGAAAACTTATCAAAGCACTTACACCTAATCAACAGAAACTAGTAGATTTTGTTTCTAAAAATGATATGGTTTTTGCCATTGGTCCAGCTGGAACAGGAAAAACCTACACTGGAGTTGCATTGGCAGTAAAAGCATTAAAGGAAAAACAAGTCAAGCGAATTATATTAACTCGACCTGCTGTTGAAGCTGGTGAAAATTTAGGTTTTCTTCCTGGTGATATGAAGGAAAAATTGGATCCGTACATGCAACCTTTATATGATGCATTGCGCGATATGTTGCCACCGCAAACTTTGGAAGATTATATTTTGAAAGGAATAATCCAAATTGCACCGTTGGCTTTTATGCGTGGACGAACGTTGGATAATGCCTTTGTAATTTTGGACGAAGCACAAAATACAACCCATTCGCAGATGAAAATGTTTTTAACCCGTATGGGAAAAAATGCCAAATTCATTATAACTGGCGATCCAGGACAAGTTGATTTACCACGAAGAACCATTTCGGGATTGAAAGAAGCTATTTTAATTTTGAAAGACGTAGAAGGAATTGGAATTTTATACCTCGATGACAAAGATATTGTTCGCCACCGATTAGTTAAAAAAGTAATTGATGCCTATAAAAGTATCGAAAATCATGATTAACATAATAAGCCTGATACAAAATGTCAGGCTTTTTTATTGGTTGTAACTTTTTTAAATCAGTGAATTAGGTATTTTTTTGTGCAATAAACTATGGGAATCATAAATTTTGGCACAGAAATTGACAGTTGCGACTTGTTAAATTAAAATTTATAAAAAAAATGAAAAAAGTATTTTTATTATTCGCCATGATTGTTGGAACTTCAACTTTTGCACAAGATGTTGAAATCAATGCTAAAAACTCGTGGTTAAAATTAGGATTAAACGCAGCTTTACCTGTTGGTGATGCTTCTGATGTTTCTTCTTTTGCATTAGGATTGGATTTAAGAGGTCAATATTTAGTAACACCTCATTTTGGAATTGGATTAACTTCTGGTTACAACCATTTCTTTGGAAAAGATGGAGCAGATGATTTTGGTTTAGTTCCAGTTGCTGCTTTTGGAAGATATTATTTCCAAAACGAAGGTGTATTCGTTGGAGCTGATTTAGGTTATGGTTTCCTTACTAATGTTGAAGATAACGCTGGTGGACTTTATGTTAACCCACAAGTTGGTTACCATAATTCTAACTGGAATATTTATGCTTACTTCCAAAATACTTTTGCTGAAAATGATACAAATCTTCAAGCAGTAGGAATTGGAGCAACATATAATTTAAAATTCTAATAAGGATTTTTGTTAAATAGAAAGAGCAGTTATTAACTGCTCTTTTTTATTTTAAAATAGTCTGAAAAGTCCAATTCTTTAAATCATAATAGTTAGCTTTTAAAGAACGTTTAATATTAAATTTTTTGTCGTTGTTCTCTAATCGATTTCCATCATACACATAATAGTATTTGTCATCTACTTTTTGAATATCTATATGATGCATTCCGTAATTAAACTCTTTAAAAGATTTGTTTTTGGACAAGTAAAGATGTTTTATTTTTTCAATGGAATAAGTATTATTTTTAAATTGAAAACGATAAAGTGATAACCCTGAACCGTAACCCAATTTTGAATTTTGAATGGGTAAGATTAGACCTTTTGAGTCTTTAAAAAATCTTCCGCCAGGTCTTGCCTCAGTTCCTATCATTGCAATTGGTTTTTTGTGTAATTCCCATTTTCCATTTAGCGATTTAGAGGTGTAAATGAAAAGGTTTGTATTTGAATCTGTTGCTGCTATAATATTAAGTGTGTCTGAAAGAAATATCGTTGGGTCTTTCAATTTTATATTCGCTATTAAAGTATCTTCAACCTTCCAATCGTAAGGAAAATTACTTGCCTTATACAATATGACGTTATTACCACCTTGAGTTTCTGGTAGCATATAAAAGTTATTTTTATATTTAAAAACTTGTGGATATGATAGATGGAAATTTTGTTTTAAAACTGTTCCTTTATAGGTATATTTTTCACCATCTTTTGATGTTAAAAGACCGATTTCGGCAGGATGTTTTTTGATTTTTTTATGTTCAAAAAAAATATAGAAACTATCTTTTTCTTTTATAAAAAATGGATCTGCCAAAAACTGAGTACTATCGGATACTCTTTTAAGATCTTCAACAGAA
This sequence comes from Flavobacterium macrobrachii, assembly GCF_014486675.1. Lineage (GTDB taxonomy): Bacteria > Bacteroidota > Bacteroidia > Flavobacteriales > Flavobacteriaceae > Flavobacterium > Flavobacterium macrobrachii. The sequence continues at coordinate 4,323 of NZ_JACTAC010000008.1, read as the reverse complement.
AAAATTTTATTCTTCTCTATCTTAATATTCTCAGGGAATTTTTCAGAAAAATTATAACCAATTGACCAAGCACCACCAATTTCGTGAAAAAATGGAATTCTGTAGTTTAATATGGCTAGAGCAATTAGTAATAAAGCGAAAACAATAATGATTTTTTTCTTCATCAAATAAAATTTCATCAAACATACAAATCAATTTTGAATAAATATTAAAAATGGTATTGTCATTGTTTTTAAAAGGAACTACTTTTGCACCACACAACAACACAACAATAATGAATACAATTACAACAACTGATTTCCAGTTTCCTAATCAAAAATCTGTTTATAGAGGTAAAGTAAGAGAAGTTTATAACATTAATGATGAACTTTTGGTCATGATTGCTACCGATAGATTATCTGCATTTGATGTCGTAATGCCAAAAGGAATTCCTTATAAAGGACAAATTCTAAACCAAATTGCCACACGATTTATGCAATTAACCGAAGATATTGTGCCAAATTGGTTGATTGCAACTCCTGATCCAAATGTAGCCGTTGGTCATCTTTGCGAACCATTTAAAGTTGAAATGGTAATTAGAGGTTATCTTGCTGGTCATGCTGCTCGCGAATATGCAGCAGGAAAAAGAACTTTATGTGGTGTTACTTTAGCAGAAGGTTTAAAAGAAAATGATAAACTTCCAGAACCGATTATAACGCCAACAACAAAAGCTGATAATGGTTCACACGATGAAGATATTTCCCGTGAAGCTATTTTATCAAACGGAATAGTTACAAAAGAAGATTATTTGGTTTTAGAAAAATATACTCGAGCGTTGTATCAAAGAGGAACTGAAATTGCAGCTTCAAGAGGATTGATTTTGGTTGATACTAAATATGAATTTGGAAAAACAAAAGATGGCAAAATCGTTTTGATTGATGAAATTCATACACCCGATTCGTCTCGTTATTTTTATGCTGATGGTTATCAGGAACGACAAGAAAAAGGTGAAGAACAAAAACAGTTGTCAAAAGAGTTTGTTCGTCGATGGTTAATTGAAAACGGATTTCAAGGAAAAGAAGGACAAGTTATTCCAAATATGACTGATGAATATATAGGAACAGTTTCTGAACGCTACATCGAATTATTTGAAAATATTATTGGGGATAAATTTGTAAAAGCCGATATTTCGGATATTCATAAGCGAATAGAAAACAATGTCTTACAGTTTTTAATCAAATAATGTAAGTCATATAAAAACTCAAAGCCACGTATTTCGTGGCTTTTTTTGTTAGTAATGTTAAATAAATGTTATAGTTAACTCTTTGGTGTAACGAAGATTAAGATCTATCGTCTATTCTTTTATTAATCAAAATAATTTAATCATCATGAGAAAATCAATCATTTATTTAGGACTGGCTTGTTTAGTATTTGGAAATGTTTCATTTGCTAACGAAACTTCAACATCAAAAGCTCAAATGGAGTTTTTTGAAAACACAAACACACCACTTTGTAATGCTATTGCCAAAGGTGATTTAGAATCGGTTAAAAAATTCATTGAATATGGCGTTAATGTTAACGAACAATCCAATGGTTCAACTCCTTTAATGTTAGCAGCGAGATACAACAAAGTTGAAATCCTAAAAGTGTTAATTGCAAATGGAGCAAAAGCTGATGCAAAAGACAATAATGGGAAAACAGCATTGCAATATGCAGTGAATTCCAATGCTACCGAAGCTGTTGCTTACTTAAAACAGGTTTAGATTAGTTCAAAAACAACGCTTTTACTCAAAAGCGTTGTTTTTCTTTCAAGATTATAAGATTTGATTAAAAATACCAATTTGTTAAAATTACGTTAAATTTAAGTACTATGCAATACAAGGTATATTGTTTTAGATATATATTTGCATAGGATATTAATAACAATACCAAAAAAATCATCATCAATCAATTAAAAAAATCAATCATCATGAGAACATCAATCAAGATTTTAGGAATTGTAGCATTAAGTTTTGTTACTTTTAGTAATGCTTCTACAAAAGAAGTTTTTCAGCCACAATTAGAAAACGAGCAGTTTATCACGACTTTAGTAAGTAATAATCAACTTGAAGTTAGCTCGGTTGCATCAGTAGAACCGCTATATTTTAGTCCTTCAAATGTTTTAGCGACTTATCACTCATCAATTGTAGATGAAATAAAAATGGACAACGAAATTATTCAAGCTGAAACAGAAGACTATCAACCATTATGCATCGATAGAACATTGGAAGATGTTATTTTGGAAGATAACCAAATCATTGAAAGTACAGTTTCAACGGAAACTTATCCATTGGATTTTGAGAAAATAAATAAAAATATGAAGCGTTTTCCAATGTCTGACAATAAAACCTCATTAAAAGTGGAAGAAATGAAACTTTAAGAATTTGTTTTAGTAATTTGTTTTTGGGTTAGAAAAAAAGCATCATTGTGATAATGATGCTTTTTGACTTTTATTTGAAATAAGAAAAATTATGATTGTTTTCTATTTTAAGTAAACTTTCATAAATCAGTTTAATCACATTTTCGACATCTTCTTTGTGAACCATTTCAACCGTTGTATGCATGTATCGCAACGGAAGCGAAATCAATGCCGATGCAACTCCGCCGTTACTGTAAGCAAAAGCATCAGTGTCAGTTCCAGTAACTCTCGAAGTAGCGTGTCGCTGAAATGGAATTTTGTTTTCTACAGCAGTATCAACAATTAATTCTCTTAAAACGTTTTGTGTAGCTGGCGCATAAGCAATAACTGGACCTTTTCCCATTTGAAGATCACCTTCAATTTTTTTGTCAATCATCGGCGTTGAAGTGTCGTGACAAACATCGGTAACAATGGCAACGTTTGGTTTGATGGTTTGCGTAATCATTTCAGCACCGCGAAGACCAATTTCTTCCTGAACAGAATTTACAATGTATAAACCAAAAGGCAATTTCTTTTTATTTTCTTTTAATAAACGAGCAACTTCTGCAATCATAAATCCGCCCATTCTATTATCGATTGCTCTACATACGAATTTATCATTATTCAAAATCATAAATTCATCAGGATAAGTAATCACACAACCTACATGAATGCCTAATTTTTCAACTTCTTCTTTAGTAGAACAACCACAATCAATAAAAATATTGTGTAAAGTAGCCGATTCTTCTTTGCCTCGATTTCTCGTATGAATGGCTGGCCAACCAAAAACACCTTTCACGATTCCGTTTTTAGTATGAATATTTACACGTTTTGAAGGCGCAATTTGATGATCACTTCCGCCGTTTCTTATTACATAAATAAGACCATTATCAGTAATATAGTTTACATACCACGAAATTTCATCCGAATGACCTTCAATAACAACCTTAAAATTGGATTCAGGATTAATCACTCCAACAGCCGTTCCATAGGTATCCGTTATAAAAGTATCAACATAAGGTTTAAGATAGTCCATCCAAATTTTTTGTCCTTCCGATTCGTGACCAGTTGGAGAAGCATTATTAAGGTATTTTTCCAAAAAGGAAATAGAACTTTTAGAAAGTATAGATTTAGTTGCCATAATTTTTTTTTGCTAAAATATAAATTTGGCATTAGAGTTGTAGTGATTATCTATATTTTTACAAATAATTTTAACTAACCATGGAGAGATTTAAAATAATCGTCTTATTAATGTTTTTCTATATAAGCTCATTAGCTCAAGTAAAAACCGATACTATTAAAAAGGAAATAGTCCACTTTGAAATAGATTCAACCTCTTCTGATACTATAAAACTTCCCGAGTTGTTCGTGTATCGCGATAATATGTCGGCACAAGAAAAGAAAGATTTTCTATTACTTCAAAGCAGAGTTTACAAAGTATATCCTTTTGCAAAAGTAGCTGCCGACCGATTGACCTTCCTAAACAAAAACCTCGAAAAGTTAAAAACCAACAAAGAAAAAAAGAAATACTTTAAGTTAGTCGAGAACTATATGGAGAACGAATTCACAGCTCAATTAAAAAAACTCTCCCGTAAACAAGGACAAATATTAGTAAAGCTAATCCATAGACAAACCGGTTTCACAACATTCGAACTAATAAAAGACTATAAAAGCGGTTGGAAAGCATTTTGGTCAAACAATACCGCTAAATTATTTGATATAAGTCTAAAAGCAAAATACCTTCCTTACGAAGTAAATGAAGACTTTCTTATAGAATCCATACTCGATCGCGCATTTACACGAGGAAGATTAGTAAACCAAGAAGCTGCCAATCCAGTCGATATAGACGAACTTACAGAATTCTGGGAAAAGAAAGCAGCAAAAAAATAAACCATACATATATAAAC
>NZ_JACTAC010000089.1 GCF_014486675.1 Flavobacterium macrobrachii | reverse complement strand
CCGTATCAACGCTTTTTGGTGGGTGACAAAAGCGAACTTCTCTTCCAATAACCCCAGCACTTCTTGGGAAAACTCTTTCTTCACCTCGGTTATAAAAAATCACCTTATCATTTTCATCTACATAGGTTAAATCGATAGGTAATGTTTTGAAAAGTAGGTTTGCTTGTTCTACAGTCATATATCCTTCATCATAATGTGCTGCTTTTTCATCAAAAACGACTTCAGTTCTTCTTTCAGTATCTTGTGATGGATGAATGTACTCAGGTTCGTTTGGATAGTTTGGTGGAACATCGGCTAACATCCAACCAATTTCATCTTCCCCTCTTCGCATTACCTTCCAGTCATCATCAGATAAAATTTCTAATGCATTAGGAAATAAAACGGTTTCTTCCACTTCCAATAATCTATTTATGTTTTGTATTGCTAATTCGGTATTGTGTTTTGCTGAAATCAAATTTTTGTCTTCAATGTTTTGTCTAACAATTCTAAAGATTTGTCTAATAATATCATGAAAAGACCACATATTCTGTGATGGTCCAGTCCAATCTTTTTGTTCAAGAAATGGGAAAAGTTGATTTTCTTTACGTTCAAAACGTTTTTCAATTGTTGCCAGTTGGTTGAATAAATTATAAAACTTCTGAAAGTCATTATTGATGTCAACGTGAATAAGGTCATCTGTAATAGAATGAATTAGAAGTGTTTCATCTAAATAATTTTGAATTGGATGTCCTTTTTCTAATTTTTTATTTTGGAATTCTGATGTCATTTTAATTTTGTTTTATTTTTTCGTACAACTTTACCATTGATTGTAGTAGTTCTGTTGGTGTTGTTAGAATTTGATAGTGATTTTGTCCAAACATTTGAGGTAAATAATATTTAGCTTGTGCTTCAATTGCCAAGGCATAGGAACTAATATCTCTTTGATTTAATTCTCGTAAGGCTTGTTTCACATCGTTAATTCCGTATTTGCCTTCATACTTGTCATAGTCGTTTGGTTTTCCGTCAGAAATGAGAATAATCCACTTGTTTTTTGTACTTCGCGTGTCTAATCTTGCTCCAGCATGACGCAAAGCAGCACCAATTCTTGTATAGCCAGATGGTTCAATTGCACCTACTTTATTTTTGGCAATAGCCCAATTTTCATCAAAATCTTTAACAGTTAAAAAGGTCGAAAAATTTCGTGTTTTGGAGTAAAAACTATCAATTGAAAAGTCGATATTGAATTCGTTTAATATTTCGCCAAACAAAATAGAAACTTGTTTTTCAACATCAATTACTCGGTTTCCAGCTGCATAACTATCACTTGATAAACTAATGTCTAAGAGTAATAAAATGGACAAATCTTTTTCTTTTTTCCGGTTGGAGAGATAAATTTTATCGGAAGGTGTTTTTTTCGAATGAATATCTACGTATAAATCTGTAATAGCATCAATATCAAATTCTTCGCCTTGGTTTTGACGCTTTTGTTGCTGCATTTTGTTGTTCAAATTGGTTAAAATTTTTCTTAAATTTAATAGTGTTGAATTGTTCTTTAATATTGTATTTTGATAGTATTTGGAATCTATTTTTAGTTGAATTTTTGGATATACTTTACAGAAATGGTCTTTGTATTTTCTTTTTTCAAAATCCCATTCGTCATAAGTTAAATGAAAACCATTAGAATCGATTTCGGCACTTTCAGAGATTGAAGTGTTTTCAGTAAATTCCGCTTGATAAACAGAATGAGCAGTATCGTCAACACGAACAGTGAATTTCATATTAAGATCTTCAATAGCGTTTTCGTGTTTTTCTAAATCGTCGGAACCATCAAAATCACGCCAGTTTCCATTGAACTCTTCGGCAGTTTCTACTTTCTCAAAACTATGAAGCAATACATAATCTTCTTGTTGTTTTTTATCTATTTCAACGGTAGTTATTTCTTCAACAGCTTTTGCTTGCAATGTTGTAGTAATTTGTTCTGAATTAGGTTTTTTTACTAAATCCGAAAAATTTTCTAATATTGTTTCAGTGTTTTCTTCATTATCATTTTGCATCAACTTGCCATAAATCCATGAATAATCGGCTGTGTTTTTTGGAGTTGTTTTAGCTTCAAAATGCGATTTTAAGTTTTGATAAATAACTTTTGAATTGGGATATTTTTGAAACAATAAGGTTAAAATATCCTCCTTATTTTGTTCAGACAAAACTTCATCTAACGTTAAATTTATTTTCAATTCAGATTGAACACTTAGAAATAATATTCTAAAAAAATAAAAACCTAAATTGGCTTCTTTTGTAGCAAATTCATTAAAATAAATAGGAAGAAAAAAATTGTTATTTTTATAACCACCTTCTCGTTCAGCAGGAAAAAGTTCAATGGCATTTCCTGTAATTGCTCTTGCTAAAATGGTCAAACGAGGTTTAATATCCTTTAAGAAGATAGCATTATTATCTAAAAGAATTTTATTCTTATTTCTTTTTTTGAAATATTTAGAAACGGTTCCAAAAAGTAGCTCGTCTATATCCATTATTAAGTTTTTATGACTGATTATATCATCAAATCACACAAATCTTTCAATGACTGAACGGTTTGCAAATCGTCGGTTAATGGCTCCACTATTGCAATGTGAGTAGAAAGTCGTTTGGGTAATCCGCTTTTAATTAGAGTTGCCGCATTAACTAATAGTCGTGTCGAAACAGTTTCGGTTAATCCAAGTTCGGTTAGATTTCTTATTTTTGAACCAATCGCAACTAGTTTTTTAGCATTTTCAGCATCAACTCCAGTTTCGTTAATAAGAATTTCTATTTCTTGTTTGGTTTCAGGATAATTGAACGAAAGCGCCGAGAAACGTTGTTTTGTTGAAGGTTTCAACTCTTTAAAACCACGTTGATAACCAGGATTAAAAGAGGCAACAAGCATAAAATCTTCATGTGCTTTTACAGTAATTCCTAATTTGTCAATAAACAACTCTCTACGATGATCAGTAAGTGAGTGGATGGCAACAATAACATCAGGTCTTGCTTCTGCAATTTCATCTAAATAAATAATTGCGCCTTCTTTTACGGCTGTGGTCATTGGTCCGTCAACCCAAATAGTTTCGGCTCCTTTTATGATATATCTTCCAATTAAATCGGTTGAAGAAGTCTCTTCATGACAGGCAATGGTGATGAGTTTTTTTTCCAATTTATGCGCCATATATTCAATAAAACGCGATTTTCCTGTTCCGGTTGGCCCTTTTAAAAGTAGCGGAATTTTATTGGAATAAGCATGGGAAAAAATTTCTTCTTCTTTTCCTACAGAAAAATAGTATGGTATTAATGAAGCCATTTTTTTAGAATTATTATGGTTTTACTTCAGTTTTGTAATTAAATAGATTAGGGTTTATTTTTATAGATATAAATCCCCAATTATTGCCTGCATTTTTATTTCCACCTTTTAAAACTTCCATTGATGTTGTTGCAAACATTTGCGAAAAACCTGCATCAATTGTTACATTCTCATACATTTTGTAGGCTAAAGTAAAGTCTAATTCGGTTCCTAAATAATTGTCTTGTTTTTCACCAGCTTTATAAATTGATGCTGCTGAGGCAAAATAATGAGGAGTTAGTTTGGCAGAAACTTTATTTTTTTCATATTCTAATGTTGCATAAACATCAGTTAAACCAACAGAATTTATATGATTTCCAACATAAAAATAATCCATATAACCATTAAACTTATGATTAGTTCCGTATAATGGATTAAACGATTTCACATCGGTTGAAGTGTCATTTTGATCTTTTCCTGAAAGACTTTCGAAACCTAAAGTTGCATTTAGATTTGTTGAAAATTTGTACCCAACATTTGCAGATAAATAGTTTGCATTAACTGAATTGTCAGATAGTTTTCCAGTCTGTAAATAAGCTGCTCCATTGATATTTAAGTTTCCGTTTTTGTAAACCAATCGCGAACCTAATGTTTGGCTGTAATCTACTTTTTCTTCTGTTCCAACTAAATAAGGCATTCCGTTGTTTAAAACTAAAACACTCAATCCTATTTTCTTAAAATCAGTATGATACCATAGATATTGCAATGATTTGTATTGATTTAAAGCATAGTTTTCTTCGAAGTTGGTTTCTTTATTTGCATTGTATGCAACACCAAAATGAATTTTATTTGTTGCGTTAGGTGCAAATTTTAATACAAAGGCATCGTGGCTTCTTGCTTGCATTGCCCAATCAACATTGCCAAAAATTCTTGCATCATCATAATTAATTTCTTGACGTCCAACTTTAAAAGCAAATTTTTCATTCATTGCAACTTCTCCGTACCCTTCATGAAACGAAGAGGCGATATCGTCTTTAGAGTTAGTCAAAGCATCGCCCCAAGTTCTAACATTTTGAGGTGAAACCACTAATTTTATATTTTTAAATGAATAGTCAAAAATCAACCTTGTTCTTTGAGATATAAAAGAAGCGGATTCTTCAGTATCGGGTTTTAGCGTTCCATAACCATTTCTGTTTTCAAAGCGCGCTCTTAAATCGGCATTAACATTAAATTGTTGTGCTGAAATTGTAACTGTTCCTAAAAGGCCAATAAGAACTGTGTATATATGTTTTTTCATGATATTATTTGTATACGGTTTCAATTATTTTATCTACAGTTTCTTTGTTGTTTACGCCCAAACCTTCTTGCTGATGAATTAATATACCTTTCTTATCAAAAACACTGATAATGTTGGAATGAGAAAAATCCATTGGTGCAATTTGTTTGTATTTTACAGATAGAACATTGGCAAACTCTTGTACTGTTGTTTTTGTTCCTTGTAGAAATGTCCAATGTGGTGCATCCATAAAATTGGCTTTTGCAAACGTTTTTAATCTTTCAGGAGTATCTACTTCGGGATCAATACTTACTAAAACAAAGTTTAAATCGGAAAGTTTGTCTTTGGGCATTTTAGATTCAATGTCTCGCATATCGGCTACTAATCTTGGGCAAGCGGCTTTGCAACTTGTGTATATCATTACCATTACGGTAACTTTTCCTTTAAAGTCTTTTATTTCTATGGTTTTGTTGTCTTGAGTTTTCCATTTGCTCGTTAAATTAAAAATAGATTCGTCTGAAATGGATTTATTTGTTATTTCGGCGTTTTTTTTGCAGCCAAAAAGAGATATTGCTATAAAAAAGAGGATTATTTTTTTCATGGTTTTTTTGTATTTAAAGTGTCTTTGACACATCTAAAACCTAAATTTTTCACTGCATAATTTGCTTTTACACTTCCTCGAAAAGCATATCTAATGAACGCAGCATAATTCATTAAATCGGAAGCATTTAGTGAACCACTTCCACAGAATAAATTTTTATCTGTAGTTACATCACTTCGAGATTCACCAGTTAATAAAATTGAATTAAAATCGGAAGTCCATTCCCAAACTAAACCGTGTAAATCATATACACCATAATAGTTTTTGAAGGTTTTTCCAATTTCATTGTTAAACGTTTTTGGTTTTTCGTACCAGTCTAAAATATATTGATTGTATGCTTCTACTTTTCGAGCATCGGCCATTTCTTGATTTGCCATTGCTACAAATTCCCATTCGTCAACGGTTGCAAGTCGTTTACCTTGACATTCGCAATAAGCATTTGCCGCATACCAAGAAACGTTTGTAACTGGACTCTTTGGTTTCATATCTGTTGCTAAAATGGTATCCTTTTTCCAATTGTTTAGATAATTATCATCTGCAAAAAGTTTTTTTACTTCGGATTTTCTCCATCTTTTGTTTTGTTTTACAAAAGCTAAAAAGTTTTCGTTTGAAACAGGATAGACATCCATAAGTAAATCACTTACTTCTACAGCTTTATTTTTTTTTCCGTAAAGAGGAACATATTTTCCGCCTTTTATAGAAACCATCGGTGTTTCCACTCCAAAAGAAACGTCATTTGGAGTAGAAACTGATGGAATAGTTATATTATCTAGAGTATTCAAATCCTTATCTTTAGAACAAGAAACAAACACAATTACGACAAACAGAAAATATAACTTTTTCATTGAACTAATAATTATTTTTTACTTCTAACAGCTTTAACCATTGCTGGTGTAACTTCTTTTTTAGAATTGCCCCAAGTACTATAAACATAGGTTAACACATTGGCAATTTCATCGTCAGTAAGCGTTTGAGCAGTCATCACACTGTTGTATTTTTTACCATTTACAACAATTTCGCCCGTTTTTCCTTTAAGTACAATTTCGATGGCTCTATTCACATCAGCATTTAAGTAATCAGACTTGGCTAAAGGAGGAAATGCATTCGGCAAACCTTCACCAGTTGCTTGATGACAGGCAAAACATGTTTTGGCATAAATTGATTTTCCCTCAGCAATTCGTTCAACAAGAGTTACTGCTTTTGGAGCTTTAGCGCTTGTTTCATTTGGCATGGTTTGAATGGTACCTCCTTCAGGATGATAAACTTCATCCGATTGAGTTCCTGAATAAATCGTTTTGTTTTCGTCTCCACTAACATTTATTAAACCTAAACTACCTTTGTTAAAAGTTCTAAAAATAGAATGGTCTACTATCACTAATGATCCAGGAACATCAACTTTAAAGTCAACAATTGCAGCTCCACCAGCAGGAACAAGCGTTGTTTGTACATCATGATTTACGAGTGAACCACCTTCTACATGAACATTGTCAAAAATTTCTCCAATAACATGGAATGAAGATACTAAATTAGGACCACCATTTCCAACAAATAGACGAATAGTTTCACCAACTTTAGCTGTAAGTGCATTATCACCAGTTAACGAACCTGTTTTCCCATTAAATACTACATAATCTGGTTCTTCTTTAACGGCTTTTGCCATATCAAAAGGTTGTAGTCCTTTTTCTCCGTTAGCACCTTTAGTATAAAAATCACCTTGCATAACGTAGTATTCTTTATCTACAGGAGGCAAACCACCTTCTGGTTCAACCAAGATAAGCCCATACATTCCATTAGCAATATGCATACCTACAGGTGCAGTTGCACAATGGTAAACATACAATCCTTGATTCAATACCTTAAAAGAAAAGGTTACTTCATGTCCAGGAGCAACAAATGAGGACTTTGCGCCACCACCAGGGCCAGTTACTGCATGTAAATCAATATTGTGAGGCAGTTTATTATCAGGATGGTTTTTTAAATGAAACTCCACTTCATCACCAATTCGAGTTCTGATAAAACTTCCAGGTACAGAACCTCCAAAGGTCCAATAAACATATTTTACTCCATCTGCCATTTCACCTTCTTTCTCAATAATTTCCATATTGACAATTAGTTTTTTGGCAGGTCTATCTCCAACTGGTTTTGGCACAAATGGCGGAGCTGTTAATTCGGCATTCATACTTCCTTCAACTTTTATTTGTGATGCATCTACTTTTTTGTATTCATCATTTTGTTTGCATCCGATAAATGTAACTGAAGCAAAAATTAGGATAAATATTTTTTTCATTTCTTTTAATTTTTTAATTATTTTCTATTTCTAAAGCTTCATCTGTTGGTTTGCCATATTTAATAAAATCATATATAAATAGACTTATACCAACTGTAAACATTGTTGCGCAAATAAGTAACACAACAAAATGAATTTCAGTTTCTTTTTGAACCTCCATAAACTCCATTTTTAGTTTGCGCTCCATATATACTTGAGCAACACCAGCAACACCAAATGCAACAGTCATTCCAAGGATTCCAATATTTGACAGCCAAAATGCAGCATTTCCTTGTACGCTATTGTAGCGTTTTCTGCCAGTTAAGTTTGGCAAAGCATAACTAATAATTGCTAAAACAATCATTGCATAAGCACCCCAAAAAGCATAGTGACCATGCATTGCAGTGACTAATGTTCCGTGTGTGTATAAATTTGTTTGTGGTAATGTATGAGCAAATCCTAATAATCCTGCACCAATAAAAGATACAATTGCTGAACCAATAGTCCAGAATAATGCAATTTTGTTTGGGTGGCTTTTTTCTCCTTTTCTATACATATTAACTGCAAATAATGCCATTGCAAGGAATGCTAATGGTTCCAATGCAGAGAATATTCCACCTACGATTAACCAAATTTTGTTAACACCAATATAATAGTAGTGATGTCCAGTTCCTAAAACTCCTGAAAGGAAAGTTAAACCAATGATTACATACAACCATTTTTCAATAACTTCTCTGTCAACTCCCGTTAGTTTTATTAATAAATATGATAAAATACCACCCATTATTAATTCCCAAACACCTTCAACCCATAGGTGAACAACCCACCAACGGAAGAATGAATCCATTACTTGGCTATCAAACCAAATCATTCCAGGCAAGTATAGCAATGCTGCAAATAATAATCCCATTGATAAAACCAAGGCAGTTGTTGTTTTGCGTTTTCCTTTGAATAGAGTTCCTAAAATAAGTCCTAAAAACAATAATACATTTACAACAACTAGAAAGTCTAATTCTCTAGGAATTTCAAGAAATTTTCTTCCTTCCCAAAGGTTGAAGTGAAAACCAATTACGGCTACAACACCTACAATAGCTAATGAAATAAGCTGTATATAAGCCCATTTTACGCTTATCAATTCTCGTTGTGCTTCTTCAGGAATGATGTAATAAGCAGCTCCCATAAAACCTGTTAGTAACCAAACTACTAATAAATTAGTGTGTACTGCTCTAGCAGTATTAAATGGAATGATGTCATGCAGTCCTTGCAATCCAATTCTATCAAAGCCCATGATAAAGCCATATATTATTTGTAATGAAAATAATAACATACATAAGGCAAAAAACCAATAAGCTATTTTTTGTGATTTATATTTCATAATATTAAATTTATTGTTTGTCTTTTGCTAATGGAGAAACTATTCTGTCGAATCCATTCAAATCGATTTTTCCAATCCATTTAAAGTAAGCAATTACAGCTTCTGCTTCTTCATCGGACATTGCATAAGCAACCATTTTTCTACCTCTAGGTTGCCAAGGTTCTTTAGACATTAGAACTGCTTTTACATAAGCATCTCCTCTTCGGTCTATAACTTTTGTTAATTCAGGAGCATAATAAGCTCCTTCTCCAAGAATAGTGTGGCAACCCATACAATTGTTGGATTCCCAAATTTCCTTCCCTTTTACAACTTGAGCATCAATTTTGCCATAGTTGGTTTGGTCATTTTTTGGCATGAAGGAGTAGATAGTTAGCCCAATAAAGACTAAGAATGTTACCACGGTTCCACCTAGAAAAAATGCCCTTGCTTGTGATTTTGATAGCATAAATTTTAGTTTTAGTTAATTAATTTGATAAAAGATAATAATGTCCTTTATTAATTCTTAACAAAATTCCGAATAGATGTTCTTATAAAACATGATAAAAATCATAACTGTTAAATAAAAGATAAAATTGTCTTTTATGATGCTAATTTAATATTTTTGCCATAAAAAAATGTTTTCAAAGAGTTGTGAATATGGAATAAGAGCTACAATTTTTATTGCTACACATTGTTGTAAAGAAGGAAAAGTAGGATTGAAAGAAATTGCTAAAGAAATTGATTCTCCAATTGCCTTTACTGCAAAAATTTTACAAGTTTTAGTTAAAAATAATATTGTTAAATCTAGTAAAGGAGTTGGTGGAGGTTTTATGATTTTAAAAGATGAACTAAAAAGCATTAAGCTAGTTAATATTGTTAATGCGATTGATGGTGATTCAGTTTTTTTAAGATGTGGTTTAGGGTTAAGCAATTGTTCTGAAGAGCACCCTTGTCCTGTTCATGAAAAATTTAAGTTTGTAAAAAAAGATTTAATTTACATGCTAGAAAACACTTCACTTGAAGAATTATCCTTAGGCATTAAAAAAGGACAAACTTTTTTGAAATATTAAAATATTTTAAAAACGTAAAACCTCTGTCATAATACCAAAACGGATTGTATTGATTTGGTGTTGAAAATATATGTT
>NZ_JACTAC010000088.1 GCF_014486675.1 Flavobacterium macrobrachii | reverse complement strand
TGTAGTTATTTTTTTGTAGAAGATACTTCCCAACTTCACTTTGTTGGGAAGCAAATCGAAATTTATCTTTTTTATCATACTTAATGATAAAGAGAGCAGTTCTATTACAAAAGTCACACTCTCCATCAATTAATACAATTGCTTTATCTTGATATGATGATAGCTTTACCATTTTGTTGTAATGTAATATTCTACTATTCTAAAAATGATGAATAAGATTCCCGAAATAAATAGTACCAATAGTTTGTTTTTCCATGCTTGATTTTTCATTTCTCTATCAATAAGAATTTTCCAAATTTCTATCATTTTAGTTTTGTTCATATACAAAATTGTTATGATTAGTATTTGATATAGTACCGCAGCTCTTAGAGCACCAACATTTACTCCATAAAATATGTCTTGTAATATGACATTAATTAAAATGGTGGAAACAAAAAGACAACCGATTATTCTAGTGCGTTTAAAAAACATTAAAATACCTCCTGTTATTTCAAGTGCTCCAAGAGTTAAAACAAAGGGTTTTGAATACCCATAAAATGCCCACATGAGTTGCATTCCTGTCATTTCTGATACTTTAAGATTTGTATTGGCAGCCCCATTAAACTGTACTAATTTCCCTACACCATAGGCAAGCATGGCCAGAACTACGACGTAGCTAAATGCGTTTTCAAGAATTTCTGTTTTGTGTTTTTTATAAAATTCATAAAAGGTTTGTATTAAAAATATATTCATGATTATTATATTACTAGTTTTTGTTTTTATTACCAATTTTGATACTTAGTCCCTCTTTTCTCCGCCAGCTGAAAAGCAAATTGAATTAAAACCCTTAAAATCGTATGATTTTAAGGGTTTTTTCTTTTTATCATATATCAAATCATTCATTCATTCGTGAACCTAAAGGGATAAAATCGGTTACCCTAAACAATCCAAATTTTGAGTAACCGATTTTTATTCCAGACTAGTATCCACAAGGCTTTACAGCTAGTTCAATAACCAGTATAAAAACTGTACATCTTGTGGATTAGTCATATTGAAGTTAAATTTAATAACAACTAAAAAGGTCACCACAATGAAAACAAAAGTTTCAATTCTGTTTTATGCAAAGAAAGCAAAAGCAGCTGCAAATGGTTTAGTCCCTATCTACACCAGAATTACAGTCAACGGTAAACGCATCGAATTGAGTACAAATCGATTTGTAGAAATATCCAAATGGTCCACAGAAGCAGGTAAAATGAAAGGTACTTCAGAAGAAGCACGTTCAATAAATAACCATCTTGATTTACTGAAGAGTCAAATAAGAGATGCTGAAATGGAACTGATTTATAAAAAGATAACTATAACTACAGAAACAATCAAGGGCAAACTATTAGGAGTTGATGAAAGAGCAAGAACGCTCGTCCCTATCTTCCAAGACCACAACAACAAAATAAAAGAATTGGTTGGAAAAGAATACGCTCCAGGAACATTGGAACGCTACACTACATCACTAAAACACACCATTGAGTTTATGCAATGGAAATACAATATTTCCGATATAGATATTACCAAAATTGACCATGCCTTTATAACCGATTACGAATTTTGGTTACGAAGCGTTAGAAACTGTGCTAACAACACAGCGGTTAAGTACATCAAGAATTTTAATAAAATAATCAAGCTTTGTTTGGCCAATGATTGGCTTGATAAAAATCCATTTGCTAATTATAAATCAAAAGTCAAAGAGGTTGAAAGAGTATATTTAACCGAAAGTGAAATCCAATCCATAATCGAAAAAGACTTTAAAACAGAAAGACTTTCGTTAGTTCGCGATATCTTCCTTTTTAGCTGCTTTACTGGCTTAGCATACATAGATGTCAAAAACTTGACAAAATCCCATATAAGCATCGGTATTGATGGTGAGAAATGGATATTCACTCACAGGCAGAAAACCGAAAGTGCTTCTAAAATCCCAATCCTTCCGGTTACACAAATGATAATTGATAAATACGGAAATCATCCGCAATGCTTAAATGAAGATCGTTTACTCCCTATTCTATCCAATCAAAAAATGAACGCTTATCTAAAAGAAATAGCAGGAGTATGTGAAATTGAAAAAGAACTAACTTTTCACATTGCTCGACATACATTTGCAACAACGGTAACATTAACTAATGGTGTGCCTATTGAAAGTGTAAGCAAAATGCTCGGACATAAAAACTTAAAAACAACCCAACATTACGCTAAAATTTTGGATAGAAAAGTAAGCGAAGACATGCAGGTTTTGAAAGATAAATTCAAAGTTCCAGTAGCTAAATGGGTTAATGAAAATAGATAATGCTTTTCGATTTGTACCATAGCATGCGGTGATTACAACTATCAATCACCGCAAAAATGCGGTCATAATTTAAAATAAGCCTTCAATATCATGAATAAGCTTTAGTAATAAAAAAAAGTGATTAAAGAAACATATCACATATCGCGATATGCGATATGAACGAAACAAATAGTTATTCCTATTCAGTATTTACATTTTAAAACAAAAGAACATTTGACACATTTCATTTGCCATTTACTACACAAACTGTAGTAAATGGCAAATGAAATATTGTAAGATAGTGTCATCTCAATGTAAAAACAAAGCTAATTTGTGAATAATTAGCTTTCAACTTCATTTTAAAACTCATTCATCACTATTTCTCCCACTCTTCCAACTTTCTTTTCGCCACATACATTTATTAATTGAGAACAATACCTAATGCTAGCAACCAAAAATAACACATCACGCCTTCACCAACTGTTTCAATCGACCTTGATAAGACTGCAAATAATTCCGCTTAGTAGTATCGTTCAAAAAAGAAGCAACTACCATTTTTTCAACCAAATCAGATTTAGAGAGCATCAATTCCATAATAGTTTGAAAATTCTTCTCACTAATTCCGGCAAGTTCTGCCAGTTTAGCAAATTGTAAACCTATTTTACCTTGAGCCAAATTTTTAGGCAATAAACCATCGTCCAAAGCAAAATCTTTATCCTCTATGTGAATGCGACTATTGAGCAAGTCATAAGCCGGACTTAAACGATAGTCGCCCATCGACGTTTCAATAACAGAAAAATTTTTAAGATGAGCGTCTCCATTAGAAAAAAGATAATTAAACACCAATAATTTCAATAGCTTGGGAGCTTCTATTTTATAAGTGGGTAAATGCCTTTGCATCAACTCAAACAGTTCTAAATAATTACCTAAATATTTGTAATCAGTACCATGTGTTTGCGGTGTTCGCTGTGCCAAAGAAGCAAAATCTTCTTGAGCCAATTTTGAACCATCGCTTAGCACATCAAATCGTTTAGTGATGTAGGCTGGAGTACCATCTTGGAAAAAGATCATGGCGTTTTCCGCTGTTTCTATACCATACACTTGACGGGCTACTTGCATGGTTACATGTTCATTGGCAGGCATTTGATCGGGTTTCTTTCCGGCACCGGGAATAGGTTTTAAAATATAGGTACCTTGCTCGCTTTCAGTAGCAAGGCGTAGTTTATTTTTTTCAAGAAGCACAGAAAATTTTTCTTGAACACCAGATATAGAAAGTTGTCTTCGGTTTTCCTCAAACAAAGCAGCTGTTTCGGCATTAGAAGCAGGAGAAGCATAAGGCAAAATAGGATGCACTTTTTTACCTTGAAACACTCTGTTTAAAGCCGTTTTGCTATAGGTGTCAAATCCACTAGCTAGTGTTCCTGGGCAATGGGTAAAGGTCAATAAATCCATATCTTTTGCTTTCATATATAGCGATTATACATTATACTTCCTGTGCTATTTCAATAACGCGTACAGCACCAATACTGTCATTCTTGGCAGTAGTAAGCAACAAACCAAAATAGTCGTTACGATCAATTCTATTTAATTTGCAAACAACCTCCTTGTTAGAACCTTCGGGTAATAAATTATAAAAAAAAGGAAAAAGATATTGTGATTGATACTCCTGCTGTACTTTAGGTAAGCCCAAACTTATTGCGGGCTTATTCTCGTTGGCAAACCAAGCATCATGATAACGAAAGCTAAACGAGGCATCGTCATACTGGATTAAAATTCCAGCCTCTTCATTTTTAAACAAAATTTTGGCACTTCTCATGTACCAATCGTTTTAACTTTTAAACAAATTTCCATACCTAATACGTCGGCTATTTTCTGCAACGTTACTAAGGTTGGGTTTCCTTTGCCGCTTTCAAGCTGTTTTAAAGTACGCAAGCCAACGCCAGAGAGTTCTGCTAAGGTTTCTTGCGTTACTTGTAAAACTTCCCTACGTTCTTTGATGGTTTGTATGATTTCTATAGAGTGCATTATATTGCATAATTTAATACAAATATAAAACTATTTTTCTATTTTACAACAAAAAGAGCGTTAAAAAGCACTATTTTGTATTTAAAAAACCACAAGCAGAAGATTGATACTTAAAAGTGCCGTAAAAAGCACTTTACAAAAACAAGATTAAATAGTTTACGAAGGTTCTATTTTTATAAAAAAATGTCCTCACTCCTTTATTTCTGCCTGTCCTATAGCAAACATTAAGTCATATCGTATTTGTTAATACGAACCTTAACCGTGAATATACTATGAATAAATTACTGGAAGAATATGTATTATTTCCTGATTTGAGCAATAAAGACAGTTTAGATTACACCCGTTTTAAAGAAAACATACAGCCCTTGATTACCATTGCTCATAATAATGGGTTTGGGTATTTGACACTATAAATTTAAAATTCTATTTCTAAATTTTCAGGTTCAAAACAACGAACTGCAATACCTGTTCTGCGGAATAACAATATTTTAACCCTTTTTCGAACTACCTTGTAGTTCGGGTTAACTATTATAACTTCCCGAAGTGTTTTACTGCTTGCGAATGTACCGTTTAGCAGAAGGCTTAATTCTGCATCCAGCGGATCGAGCGAAAGACCATAAAGAATAATAACGTTAGCTTCCTTCAGTAACTCATAGATTGCAAAGTGAGCATATCCTACTTTATCATTTTCTACATCACTACGGTAGTTCTCCATAGAAGTTTCCGAAGATAGGTAAAGGTGTTCATATGCCTCGATGTTGCCATGAATATGAAACACTTTAGCACTTTCAACATCTAAATACTTTTCTTTTACCCAACGGTCTGCTTCTGCAAATGAATAACTTATTTTGAATTTTAAGGATAAATTTTGAATTGCCAAAATCAGCAATAATAAAATAAAAAAACTATTGTACTTTTACATTCTAAATGCATAATCTATATGAATGATTTTGAAAAACAACTTGAAAATAACTTAAAGACCGCTCTTGTAGAATTTAATTCATCACCCCATTTAACTAAAGTTCGGGATGTCTATAAGCAAAATTTTGATTACATCGCCGCTTTAATAGAAAGAACTAACGCAAAAATTGCTATTGAAGACATTCTTAAATTGGATCCTTTATTGTCAAGCATTAAAACACGAGATTTTTTGCTTTTACAAGAAATAAACAGAGGTATTAAGAATGGCACCATTCGTGTCTCAAATATTCAATAATGGAAACCCTTTTGCATCTTTATAAGAATTTAGATTCTAAAATATGGGATTATTACGATGGTTTTGATGATGGGAATATTGCACAAAACCCATTTATAAAAAATCCTAATTCAGCAGTGGATCATCAGCAATTTATTAAAGATTATTTTAGGCTTGCTGGTAAGAAAGATGTACTCCAACAGTTTAATACTTTTGACGTATTGGATGATGAAAGAGCGTACCATACTAATTCGGTTTTTTTATTAGGATTGCTAATAAGAGAAAAAACCATATTAAAAACCATATTATATAATGAGAAGCGATCTAAAATTGGATATCCAATTTTTCCTTTTCTGTGGTTCCTGTCTGTGTTGTTCCATGATTTTGGGATGAAAATGGAAGAAAATTTAGCTAACCATCCTGATTTAGGAACCATAGATGGCCTACTTCATCATTATGATATTAAACATTCTCTTTTAGTATCTATGCCAAAGGGAATCAATGCAAATCTTTTTGGTCAAATTGAACGTTATTATTCTTATCGAAATGCACAAGGAAAAATTGACCATGGTATCCTTGGAGGTATATATCTTTATGATAGATTAGTTAAAATCAGAAGATTCAAATCGTTACATAGAGATACAGAATTGAACTGGCATTATTCTTTAGAAAAGAGGTATGCTTTGGCAGCTGCAGCAGTTGCCTGTCACAATATTTGGACTAAAGACCCTGACAAAAATGATACAAGTGATTATGAGCTTGCTGGGCTTCATTATCTTATCAGACCTAACTTTGAGGAAATATCATTGGAGAATTTTCCGCTCTTGTTTTTATTTGGCATTATTGATACGATAGACCCAATTAAACTTTATATGAAACAAAATAAAGGTGGTCACTTACCGGAAACAATACTTGACAATATAAAAATTTCTTTTGGAAAACGATGGGTGAAATTTAGTAACCGAACTGCTTCTCCTTTGGATTTTCAACATTTTATCAACCAAGTAAAAGGGCTAGAGGGATGGATTTCAGTTGAAACAACTGAAGATAAAAATCAAATAAAAATTTTATTCCGTTGATGAGAAAATGTAATTGAATTGCAAAATATCTACAGAGATGTGCAATGCTTTTATGTTTAAAATTATGTTATTTGTTAACAATATATAAGAGTATATAACGTAACCCTTTGGTATTATGGTGTTTTTTTACAAAAAATAATTTAATAGAAATTGTTCATAATTAAGATTAAATTTGCGACTTTTGAAGATGATATATTCGCTAATTTTAAATATGCGATAAATATATGATTTTTGATAGGTATTTTCTTTCATTTAATAGGTGGTTTTTCTATGAAATATGTTGAAACAGCTCACAGTAAAAAATATATTGACAATAAAAGTAACATTAACTATGATGCTGTTGACATTTTCAGTGGGGCAGGCGGTCTAAGCCTAGGTGCAGAAAGAGCAGGAATAAAGATTTCTATTGCTGTTGAAAAAGATGTGTCTGCTTCTGAGACTTTTTTGCATAATCATCCTTTCGCTAAAATATTGTGCGACGACATTTGTGACATAAAGCCATTAGAACATACTAGTATTAACCCTTTTATAGTTTTTGGTGGACCGCCTTGCCAGGGATTTTCTACCTCTAATACAAAAACAAGGTCGCTTAATAATGCAAATAACTTTTTGTTTAATCAGTTTCTAAGGTTTGTTGAAGAACTACAACCGTCGTGGTTTCTATTTGAGAATGTGGAGGGAATCACTTCCTTTGATAGCGGTAACACTGTAAAGGAAATCAAAAGATTATTTGGTGAATTAGGATACAGTACTACTGAACGGGTTCTATTTGCATCGGATTATGGAGTGCCACAACATAGAAATCGTTTTATAATGATCGGAAACAGACTAGGGATTGATTTTAAATTTCCAGAAAAATTTGATTATAAAGTATCAGTTGAAGAAGCAATTTCAGATTTGCCATCCCTAAAGAATGGAGATAACATTTATGAACTTTCTTACTCGAAAAAAGCTTCAAAATCAAGTGATTATGCTAAATTGATGCGGAAAAATTCAACTAAATCGTTGCAGAATTTCGTATCAAGAAATAAAGATTATGTTTTGGAAAGGTATAAACATATTGGACAAGGTCAGAACTGGAAAGCTATTCCTGATGAATTAATGCAAAATTATACAGATAAAAATAATTGCCATAGTGGTATTTATAAACGCTTAAATTCAAAGCTACCTTCTGTAGTCATTTCAAATTACAGAAAAAACATGCTAATACATCCATTTGAAGACAGGGGATTGTCTGTTAGAGAGGCAGCACGACTACAAAGTTTTCCGGATAATTTTATATTCAAAGGAACATTATCTCATATACAACAACAAATTGGAAATGCTGTTCCGCCTTTATTGGCAGAAGCTATTTTTAAAGCAATTAAGCTTCAACATGAGCAGTCGATTGATTAACCAAAATCATCCTAAGTAATATTTAAACCCTCGTCTTCGGCTACTTTTTTTAGATTATATAATATTGCTGATTGTTTTTCAGATGGTAGTGCTATTTTCCCACTCGACATTTTAAATAAGATGTCAGCATGCATACTTGATAATTTTAATTCAGACTTTCCTGCCGCATAATAGCTGTGAAGTTTCTTCCAAGCATCGATTGTTGTATTTACAACCTTAATTTGTATTTCTATCCCTGTGTCAACTACCTTTTTCTTTTTCTCTTCTTTCTGTATGTATTTGATTTCTTGATTATCTACAAATAATGATTCCTCTAAATTTTTAAATTCAATTTTTAGTTCCTTTACATTTTCCCAACACTTTGCGTTTTTGGTCCATTGACTAATGTTTGCAAAACCAGCTGGTGGCGACGTAATTTTAAAATATACTTTTTCAGCAATTGTATCGAGCATTTTAAACAACGATACAGGGATTGCTTGATTTTCCCATATATTATTAAAGTTTAAATTTAAGCACATCTCTTTTAGAATAAAAGAAAGATATGCCATACTATATGTTACTGTTTGAGCCCTGAAACCACCATCATACCAAGTAGATTTTGTAATTAATCGCTCAATAGTGCGGAACATAATAATTCGTGCTATAGCATCTTTAAAATATGATTCCGTAATTGATAAATTATCGTTCTCTAAAATCTCAGTAATATTATCTGCAAATCTTTTGAAACTATCCTGTGCTCCCTTCGAAACTATATCAGGTCTTTGATTCCAAGAATTTTCAGCTTTGGAAAGTAAGGTTTTATCAATCAACTGGTGTTTGGGATTTTCAAGGAGAAATTTTCTTTTTTCAAAAGCAGAAAGATATGCTTGATTATTTAAATATTCACCTCTAACTCTTTCATAATACCAATGAGTTCTTCGTTGTGAGCCTTCTGCAGCAGGAGCAAAAATTCTAGTTGAATAGTCTTTCATGTCCTTATGAAATGGACTGTTAGAAAAGAAATCAGAATTGTTAATTCTATTTTGCGTATTAGCATACTCTGCCACTTTTGAAACAAATTCATCCTGATTTTTGGAATCTTTAACCACTGATAATTTCATTTGAACAGCAACATTGGAAACATCAATTTTGGAAATCTTACTGGCTGCATATATTGCCGAAGTAGTTTGACCACCATTTACTATCTGAAAATTCTTAATCAGGTTTATGTTTCCATTATCTCCAAATTCAATTGATGATGCCGTAGCTGTTATACCATTATTATATGCGAAAAACATTTCCGGAGCAGTTTCAATAGTATTTCGCAACCCCCTGTTAACGGCTCCACGGAATTGCAGAAATGTTCGAACATTTTGTTCGAAAAGTTTTTGTCCAAAATCCTCATATATTTGAACTAATGAATTGCCACTCATTATGGCTAAGTATGACTGATAGGTATCACTCTCTTGATTAATCTTTAAACATGGCAAATTCACTTTCACTTCAAATTCACCAACACCACTAGCTGATGAATAAATTTTGTGGAGATATTCTATATCAACTACTCTAAATTCAGTTGGAAGATTTAAAAAAGTTTCAGAAGATATGTCTGTTAATGTTCTTGTTACTTTACCATCGGTCAGTAACATTAATCGAACTTTTAAAACCTGATTTCTCTCAAAATACTTTTTTAGATTATATGCCATAGAATAAGCATCTGATGTCTCTTCCATTTGAGCATGAAACCCTTCAAAACTTTTTTTTAAGAACGATTTCATTCTAGTGAATTTTGAATCTAACTGTGTTCTTGTTAAGGTTTGTATTTCATCATCTTGAAAATACTGATGGTTTAGTATTGTTAGCACACCTCTTTCTTCGTCGAAATCATAACCAAATGCTTCTGTACCTTTTTTAATATACTCTGCGTATGTATAATTTTTAGTCAAATCACCAATTGAAACTAGGTCTTCACATACTGTTTCAAAAAATGCTTGAGGCCTTAATAATGTTCTACTTTCTGCATCACTGAGGATAGATTGTGTAAAATATTGATGAAATTCTTCAAGACTAACCATGTAATTGTAATTTAGATTATATTACCCGTAGTGCATTAT
>NZ_JACTAC010000087.1 GCF_014486675.1 Flavobacterium macrobrachii | reverse complement strand
ATATTATTTACTTCTACTTCAAACTTAGTGCATAGTTGAAGGTCTAAAGTGTAATTAACAGCTATTATTTCTGAAGGAGTTTGATGTGGTAATATCCTTGGAAAATCACTTACCACGTTAAATCCTCGCAAACTATCAATTACAAATTTATAAAGCACATCGTAAATCATCCCGGGCATATATCCAAATTCAATCAGTTTTCTTTCAAATACTTGAATAACGTTTACAGATTCGGATGAAATTAATATATCCAATTCATTAATTAGATCTGCAATTGATTCTCCATTGCTAGCTTCTGTTAAACCATAAGCAACCAAAAATAAAGGCTTGTCTTCTGAAAACAACTGATGAGTAGATGAAATTGTTACTTGTGGACCTTTACTTGTCTTATACGATTTTATCTCAATTGATAGGTCTGAAAACGAGAAATCTTGCCTGTCGGCCTCAGGACCGCCCCAAGCTGTGATAGCATCTGATACACCTTTTTCTGGAATAAGAATATTTTTTAAAAACATTAATTCGGCGAATAAGCCCATTTGCATCATCAGTGATAATGAAACTTCGGTATTTTGCATTAAAAATGCTTGCCAGCGTCTAAGTCTATGTTCAACAGCAGTTACCATTTCCTCATTTACGGAGTATGCACCACAAATTGAAATTATATCTTTACAAACCGACCAAAAGAGTTCCCAATCATTTTGTCTGTTTAGAATTAAAAATAGTTCACCTGAATTTTCTAAATTGCGTTTTATCAGCGAGATACCACGCAATCTGATGTCAATTTCGGTAGTCTCAAATTCTTTGGTAGTCTTAATATAAAAGCAATAATTACTATTATGGTCAATCATCCAAAATAGGTTGTGTACTATTTTAGAGTCTACTCGCCGAATTGAATCCGGAAACATATTTAACCACGGGTTTATTGGTTTCTCAGTCATCACTTTCGTTATCTGATTCAACTTCTTTTAATAGATTGTTGTAGTAAACAGTATTTATCTTTAATGTGATTGTCTCTGCATCACTAAGTACGTCGCCCGGGAAACTTGCTCCAAAAGCAGCAAGTGCATTATTTGCTATTGTAGAAATTTCAGGATTAGGCTCAATAATATGTAACATTAGCAATGGACGACTCATTATTCTTCGAGCCTCAATTCTATTCGTTCCAACTACTTTTCTTTCGATTTCTCCCAAAGAGATTGATTCAGCATTTCCGGATGATACCTGTCTGTTTTGTAATTCATAATTATTGTCCGTTTTTGTAATAATTTTACGCTTTTCTTTTCTTAGCGATATTGTTGAGTTAAGCGGAAATATTTCTCCTTGCCCACTGTATAATGCAATATCCCAATTTATGTTTCGCTCTTCAACATATTTTTTGATAAAGCTAATAGGCATTCTAGCGGTCAAGCCTAAAGGATCATTTTGAAATGTGATAAAGGTTTTTAAGAAATTTAAAACCAATCCACGATTTATATCCTTCCATAAAAAGTGATTATTGATCTTCTCGAATTCTGCGGGCAAATTATCAACAAGCCCTTTAATAGCTTCAATATTTGCTGAAATCTCATCGAGTTTTGAACTTAATACGCTAGTTTCTTTTGCTTTTCCATCTAGTCTCATGGAATAATTAAAGTCAGTAACATTTTTTTGTTTATTTCTCGCTGTAATCTGTAAAGCACTATTTGGATTTTGTCTTATTGCTAATCCAAATTTTTCAGGTGTCATGTTGTTATCAGCCATTAGTTGAAAATCTGCCAATAGTTCCTCCGTTGCAGAAATTATTTCGGCAAAATCAACAATTTTTTCATACGGCATATAAATTTTACATAAATCCTCATAACCAGACCTGTACCCAAACCATCTTCCCATCTGCATTAAAGTATCGTAAAAAACAGTATTTCTTAAAAAATAACTGACACTTAATCCTTCAAGTGTATAACCTCTTGCGAGACTTGTTCCTCCAATTACTATTGCATTTGTTGCAATATCTTTTCTATATTCCAATGGGACGGTTGTTTTTTGATGAACTTCCCGAATAACGACAGTGCTTATTACATCAGTCAAGATATCTATTATTTCTTGCCATGAAAATTCATCGTCTTTGAAATACTTATCAAAAGAATCTCCTAAAGAGGCAATATAGTCACTTTGTTTTTTTGCATCATGGAGTTTTCCAAAAGCAGTGACATCTTCTTGCACCTCTTCGATATATTTAGTTATAACTACTGCAATCTTTTGATGAACTGCTGTAAATCGCGTTGCATGTACTAGCATGCTATTATGGCTATTAGCATACCCTCTCAAATTTCTTACCGCTATATTTAATAAAAAAACCTGAATGGCCTCTTTTAAACTCTCCGGAATGGAAGTAACTTCGAGATCCTTATTATGACCCGTAGGTAAATCATCGCCGAAATCAGTCACTTCAATTAAGTGTTTTCCGTCTGTATCTAAGAAAATTTTTCGAGCTCCAAAGTAGTTAGTAGGTGCATCTAACGCATAAATGAAATCTTTTGGAAATAAATCACGCCCAACAGCATCATTTTCTGCTTCATGGTCAATAAAAATATTTGCGTAAGGGGTTGCTGTATACGCTACATATGCACTACGAGAAAATAGACTGAGAAGCCTTCTTATTCCTCCATTGATGGCTGTTGGATCTTCTTCTTCCTTAGTATTAACAGATGCATAATCTGATTCATCATCTATGACGAGCATTGCATGGTCTGCCACTTTATTTTTATACTGTTTTTCTAACCAACTAATCACACTTTTTAAAGTTGAAGTATTCTTTTTAATTACTATCAGAATTGGAACATTAATAGTTTCAAAATTAATACCTTGTGATGCCCTATCAGCATCATGCTTATTAAAATCCCGTAGCACTGTTGTAAGACTGTAAGGGGTTAAATTTTTATTTGAATCTCCTTTCCCAGCACCAACCTGAACACCATTGGTTTGCCCAACGAAAGCTTCATTTAAGCGTTCCTGAGTCTGATTTCTTAAGTTGTTCATGCCTCCGGCAATAACTACAATAAATTTATATCCAGCATCTGCAGCTTTACAAACTAAACCTGAGTAATTACCAGTCTTTCCTGACTGGACATGACCCACTACCATCCCATATCTTGAAAAATTCGTTATGATAGGGTTTTCAATATTATTCATTACAATATCCGTGTCATCGTCGATTGTTTTTACAACACCTGCCGGTAAAAAAGACGAAATATGGCTTTTATATCTTTCCCAATAATACTTTTTATTTTTCTGTTTTTCAACTCCTGTCCACCATGTATTATCCCGTTCTTGTTGTTCGGAGCCTTGAATAAGAATTCCTGCCTCCATTTTAACATCGAAGTGTGTTTCGAGCTCGCGAATTATTCTTTTCCAATCATCCTCCTCCATTTCTGAAAGTGATTCAACTGAAATTACCTTTGCAAACATTTCATAACCAATTTGTGAAATTACCGATTTAGTATTGTTTACTTCTTCAGTAATTTTACTTTCCGGTAAAGTCCCATCAATCTTTTTGAGATTGTTAGAGATATGCTCTTTTATAGCCAAATACCCTGTTGTAGTACTCATGAGTTAAATATTTCTGGTCGATTTTTAAAAATTTCCGTTTTTAACAGTTCCTGTTTATATTCATCACTTAATCCTGATTCTTTAAGCTTAATTAGTAATTTACATATATCATCTTCGCTCAATGCACTTTCTTGCTGTAGAGAATGAGGATCCGTTTGTAATTTGGATTGAATAGCATCGAGTGGTAAGTAAGCCTGCAAGCCCTTTAAGAAGTATTTTAATTTTTCTTTTTGATAGTCATCAAGATTAGAGATTAAATCAATATATAATGGATGATTCTGATTTATGGCAAAGCGAAAACCATCTTTGATTGGGTATGTCTCCCAGAATTGAATGATTGATTTATCTTCAATTTTTTTTCCTCTAGCTGAAAATGGACGAGCTCCTTTATCTATAACCTGGTTGATAATTCGACGTAAATCAGATTTTATTACATCAGCCGGTCTTGCCATGGATTTTTTTATATCTATACCCCAATGAGAATCCATTGAATTTGGAATTTCAATTCTAACCCTAATAAGTTTATGAGCATCGACTGCTTTGTGTAAACCCCACCAAGTACCGTAGATTATAATTCTGTTTTCACGATACAAGTAAAATCCTTGAGATTTTACATATCCTTCTTCAGTAGCATAAAGTTCATATTCTTGTTGTGATATTTTTGAGTGATGTGGTAATATGAATGGCTGAATTGAAACACTTGAACCATAGATATTTATTTTTTCGGATGTAATTTGTTGTGTTGCTGGGTGATTTATATTAAAGGGATTAAATGCCTTAATGGGATTACTGTTTACAAGGATGTTTAATTTTTTACCAGGTATTTGTCCTTCCAAAAACTTGTGAAAAACCAGTGATAAGTGTTTCCTTAGTTTATCAATCATTTCCGCCAAATTTGCTGTAGGTATTTTGTCGATTTCTTCCCAGACGACTAAAGTACCACTTTGCAATTTTTCAAGTGCATCGTAGAGAGGAAGGTTGTGATTTTTTTTGGGTGTAATTAAAAACCACTCATTTTTTTCAGCGATGTAATTCAAGTCCCATTGACGAGATGAAATGTGTTCTTTATTTTTTGTAAAAACAGTAAGTTTTTTGCATTGTGAAAACGATGCTGTTTTAAGACCTAAACCAAACCTCCCCAAATCATTTTTATCCCTTACATCTCGTTGGTTTTTTCCAGCGAGTCTCATTGCTTCAACAAGTTCAGTTTCGCTCATTCCTTTACCATTATCAAGAATTGCAAATGATAAGATTGGTTTTGTAACAGCGTAAATGTGAATTTCTGTACTATTTGCTGTTATGCTGTTATCAATTAAATCAGCTACTGCAACTTCGGTTGAATATCCTATTTCTCTTAATGAGTCAATGAAATTACCAACATTTGGAGATACTATTTGAGTTTCTGTTGTCATTTATGGCCATACACTTTAAATTATGCATTGCTAATATATAAAAATCAGCATATAGTTCCTATATCTATAAAGAAAGTTCAAAAAATATTTATAGTAATTCCTTTTTTGTTAAATAAGTTTTTTGATTCTATTTTTAATTATTTGTATTATTTTTTGTCTTAAAAGTGGTTTATAAAAATTGAATCCTATTTTAGAACCAAACAAGAATGTGTAAAGAGCGATAAACTCACGGCAGTTGAAGCATGTAGAAGTGTCTAAAGAGTTTAATACCAAGTCTCATTATCACTTTTTTTAAAATCTTTTTATTATGGATGTTAATTAAATATCTTATTTTTGAACGATTATAATTATTTTCTTGAAATGAAATCTGAAATTGATAAGGATGCGGCTTCTACATTTAAGCTAAATCACTCAATTACTGATGCAAAAGTTTCAAAAAAACAGCAAAAGATATTGATGGGCTGACTGCCTTGTCAGGGATTTTCATAATCAAATGTAAATTTCAAGTTTGTAGGAAAAACAAGTAGGAAGTTGTACTTTTACTATTGGGAAAAGCAATATTTAAAAATATTATTAAAAACAGTAAATGAATTTAGGTCACGGAACATTAGAAGATTGGTTAAAAAATCCACCAGTTGATAAATTAAAAAAAGGAGGTGATAATTATCCCTTTTTTTCAAAATACGAGGGTTTTAAAGATTACTTAAATAAAAATATACATAACGAAACTACAAAGGCTGCGATTATCGCAGAAATAATTAAGACATCTGATTTTGATAAAATTACCTGGTTAAACGATCACGGGCAAGAACATATTAAAACAGTCATTCAAAGAGCAAGTTTACTGGTTGAATCAAAAGAATGCGATTTAAATCCTAGAGAAGTTTTTATTTTATTGAATGCGATACAAGTTCATGATGTTGGAAATTTTTATGGACGACATAATCATGAAAAAAAAATAATAGATGCAATTAAAGATGGTTTGTCTCCTGCCGTATTTGACAGAAAAGAAGTTAAGCTTATTAAGGATATAGCTCAGGTTCATGGTGGGAGTTACATCGAAAAAGATGGAAAGAAAACTAAGAATACATTTAAATCAATTACATCTCCAACTTCAAATAGTGATTCATATGTTATTAGGCTTCATTTATTAGCTTCAATATTACGATTTGCAGATGAACTTGCAGATGATAAAAATAGAGCAGATGTCAAATCCCTTAGAGAGAAAAAAATGCCGAAAGGTAGTGAGATATATCATGCATATGCTTTATGTCTAGAACCTGCAATTATAAATCATGAAGAAAGAAGGATAGAGCTACATTATTATATTAATAAAGAAGATCTATTTAATAAGTTTGGTAAATATGATATCGATTCTGATTCAATAATTGAACGAAATGTTTTAGAAGAAATATATGACAGAACACTGAAAATCCACTATGAAAGAGTTTATTGTTCTAAATTTTGGAAGAAAAACATAGATATTGAATCTATATGGGTAAAGATTGAATTTTATTCGGATATATATGAAGAAATACATCCAGAAATTACTTATACCTTAACAGATTCTGAATATCCCAGTAAAGACGGTTTGACGATATTTGACTTATGTAAAAAAGAGTTATGTTATCCAGATGGCGAATTGATAACCACCGAAAATGTTATTAAAAAAATAAAGGAATATGAAAAATCCGTTTGAGTATAAAAATCCAGATGCTATTCCACCAACAGACATAATTGATCTTTTTGTTCCTGTATTTGGTGAATATTATAATATTCCTTTAGTTGGTCATACGTTCATAAATGGTGCAAGAGGTTCTGGGAAGAGTATGATGTTTAGGTATATGATGCCTGATTGCCAGAGGTTAGTAGATGATAAAGGAAATAAGTTGGATTTACCAAGAGCTATTACAGATTTGGAGTATTTTTCAATTTTTCTTCCTATAAAGAAGGGACATTTAAATAAAACAGACATAAAACTAAATGGAACTCACGGTGATGCAATACTGAATGAACATTACATGGTCACTCATTTTTCATTAATAATGTTTGATGAATTATCAAAATTGGAAATTGAAGATAACATCTTACATTTGGAAAAGCTCAAAAGTTTTTACAACGAAATATTTGTTGAAGAATTGATATATTCGGGTTTTGATGAGGATAAAATAATTGATGTTAGTGATGTAAAATCTATTAAAGAGATTTTTAAATTTATTATAAAAACTTTGAAATTAATCAATAAGCAATTTCAAATGGATTATATAAGTAAGCTAGTAAATACTCAAGATACTGTCCCTTATAATGGTTGTATTCTTTCATATAGTGATTTTTTAACAGAAATAATTAAGGAGTTTAGGCAACTACCTTTTATGCCTAACCATAAACCCATTTTTTTATTGATTGATGATGCGGATGAATTAAGTATTCTTCAAAGAAAAATTTTGAATTCATGGGTTGCGATAAGAAGTACAGATGTAATTAGTTTAAAAATATCTACTCAATTGAAGTATAAAATCTTTTCTACTATCAATGGGTCAAGGATAGATACTCCACATGATTACTCAGAAATAAATATGAATGATATTTATACAACCAAAAGAGATTTATATTATGAACGAGTAAAGGCAGTAGTCGAAAAAAGATTGATTAGATATAATGACAATGAAGCAATTTTTGCTGAAGATTTTTTTCAAGAGGATATAAAACAAAAAGAAAAATTAGATGAATTATTCAATCAATTAAAAGAACAAGAGATTAAAAAAGGGAAAAATGAAAGTCAAGCATATGATTATGCATATAGATACACAACACCAATTTATATAACTAATCTAGAAGGAAATAGGTCAACATTTAGTTATTCTGGTTTCAAACAACTTGTGAATATTTCTACTGGAATAATGCGTGAGTTTATTGATTTTTCATCTGATATGTTTGAAGAAGCATTATTGAAAAATGATGGCAAGAAATTAGAATTTATAAGTTCTTCAATTCAAAACGACAGGATTAGAAAATATTCTGAGCAAAAAGTTGTTTATGAATTTGATAAATACAAAGATGAAGGAGATAACAAGATGGATATGGATAAGCTGAGAAACTTGATTCATAGTATGGGAGAATTATTTAAATTAATTCTAATATCAAACCAATCTGAACGAAGAGTTTTTTCAATTGCTTTAAATGATGAGCCGTCTGATGAATTAAAAAGAATACTAGATTTAGGAGTTAGTACTGGTTACCTTCAAAAATCGATGATTGGAAACAAGGAAGGAACAGGAAGAGCAAGGTTGTACATTTTAAATAGGGCATTATCGCCTTTTTTTGGATTAGACCCGTCTAGTTTTGCAGGATATAAGTTTATGAATAGCTCGGTTTTAGAGGTTGCATTAACCAATAAAAAACTATTCTTAAGTTCTTTTAAAAAGAAATTACTAGTAACAGGAAAAGATAATATTCAAGAAACATTAAATTTTGATGAGTAATGGAAAAAATTAAGATTTCAGATTTAAAAAATAAAGTTTCTAGTTTAGAAATTGATTATTTTCTTGTTTCATCAAGTTTTGAAGAAAGATGTCTTTTTATTTCTAAAGAATTAAAAGATTTAGATTTTAAAAAAATAATTTTTTATAATTCTAATGAGTTAGAAAGTATTATTGATAATTCAAATGTTCTTGTGCAGTTATTTAAAGGTAATTCTCAAAGGGTTGAATTAAATACTGATGATCCAGTTCTTAATTATATTCATATTTACAATATAATAAATCAAATAGTAAAGGATATAAATTCTAAACCAAATATACTAATAGATACTACTACTTTTACACATGAAACTTTACTTGTATTAATTAGATTGTTAAATTTTCATAAACTTGATTTAGGTAAAATATATATATCTTATATGGGTGCAAAAGAGTATTCTGTAAAAGAAAAACTGGATGAAGATAAATGGTTGTCAAAAGGAATTAAAGATATTAGGACTGTAATAGGCTATCCTGGATTTTCTGATCCTACACGAGAAAATCACTTATTAATTTTATTTGGATTCGAATCCGATAGAACAAAGAGACTAATTGATGAATTTGAATTTGATAATATAACTCTTGGTTTTGCAAGTATAGAAAATTCAATTCAGCCCAATCATCAATGTATAAATTCTGAACGACATAAAAAGTTAGTATCTGAGTATAGTGCGGATACTTTTGAATTTTCATTAATTGATGTTGATGAAGTTAAAAATAGTATACTTAAATATCTAACAGCTGAAAAATATAGGGAAATGAATACTGTTATTGCTCCTATGAATAATAAGATATCTACTATTGGTGCTGGCTTAGCAGCTATTCAAAACGAAAACATTCAAATTACTTATGCAAGAGCAAATATATATAACTTCGCAGGATATTCTATACCTAATGACGATGTGTATATATGTGAATTAAAGATATAGATAGGTAAATTTATAGCTTTTTTTTCTATCCTTCCAACTACCATTCTTAAAATAGTCTTTTTTATATTTAATAATTTTAATATGGATAAATACACCAAGAAAAAAAACAGGTATTGCTATAAGAACTTGCCACCACTCCATGATTTTCATTTTTTTTTGAAAACTATAGAGTATTTCTTTATTTTACTATGCAATTCGGGAAATTAACTATGCCGTTTTGAGTAGAGTAAAATCAACCCAGTGTTTTAAAGTAAATACAGAACAATTGGATGATAAGAATTATAGTTCCAATTGCCATTATCCATTTGTATGATTTGTCGCGATCCCAGTTTTTCATAATACAAATCTTTAGCTAAAAATTCAATACCATCAGTCGAGACAATTTAAAATTAAATCTGATCAATTTCATTACATAATCTAGAAACATGATCTAATCCATACAAAAGAGCACTTTCATTAATATTCATCCATTGGAATAATTGAAGAATAAGATTGTAATGCTGCATTGTACTAACAGTGCTTATTACAGCAGCATTAGACTGAAAACAAATTGGCTCATGGTGAGCAATTCTGTTTCTTAAATCATTAATTAGTTTTAGTTGATTAAAAATATATGTATGATTACCCGTAGTGCATTAT
>NZ_JACTAC010000086.1 GCF_014486675.1 Flavobacterium macrobrachii | reverse complement strand
ATAATGCACTACGGGTAAAGTTATAATCAAAAACCATGCTATGATGCAAGTTTATTTTCTTGGAACAGGTACTTCTCAAGGAATTCCAGTTATTGGAAGTAATCATTCTGTTTGTAAAAGTAACGATTTAAAAGACAAACGATTGCGTGTTTCAGTTTGGATAACTTGGAATGAAAGTTCGTTTGTAATTGATTGCGGACCTGATTTTAGACAACAAATGTTAAATTCGGGTTGTACCAAATTGGATGCGCTTTTTTTTACTCATGAACACGCCGATCATACTGCGGGTTTGGACGATATTCGTCCTTTTAATTTTATGCAAGCAAAACCAATTCCGATTTACGGACACAAATATGTTTTAGAAAATTTAGCACAGCGTTTTGATTATATTTTTAGAACCGAAAATAGATATCCTGGCGCACCAAGTGTTCAGCCCATTGAAGTTATCAATAATCAATCGGTTTTTATGGATGGTTTAGAAATCATTCCCATTGATGTTGATCATGGCGGAACACAAGTTTTTGGTTATCGTTTTGGTGATTTTGCTTATCTAACCGATGTAAAAAGAATGAATGGCACTGAAATTGATAAGTTAATAGGAGTGAAGGTTTTAGTAGTGAATGCGTTGCGAGAAGAACCACATCATTCACATTTTAGTTTGCAGGATGCGTTAGATTTTATACATTTGGTACAACCAGAAAAAGCTTTTTTAACGCATATCAGTCATTTGCTTGGATTTCATGAAGAAGTGCAAAAAAGATTACCTAAAAATGTGTTTTTGGCGTATGACAATTTAAAAATTACCATTTAAAATTATGAAAAAATCGTTGTTTCTCTATTTATTTATCATCGCAGTTTTGATGAATGTTTTTACCTATAAATATTTTGCTTCCAAAGGTTCGGATGAAGTGAAAGCACTAAAAATTGAAAATAAAAAATTGCAAGACAGTACTTTGGTAATGTTCAACAAATCGATTGATGATGTTGCTTTTACGTTGGAACATAACGATAGAGCTCAAAATTATTTAGAAGGTCAAGGTGAAATTGCAGCTTTTTCTGAAAAAGTAAAACAAGCATTATTAGCTTACAATGATGATCCAGCAGGAAATAAATATGTTGACCAAGGAAAAATGGGCGAACAAAAATTTATTATAAATAAAATGAAAATTATAAACCATCGTTGGATTATTGCAGATTATAGCAACGGCGAACTTTGGGGGGAAGTTTTGATTAAATATTTTGTAAACGAAGATCAAAGTATTTCATTTGAAACAATTGAGAGTTATTTATATCCAAAACAACTTAATTAAAAGTCAAGCAGATGAAAAAAATAATTCCATTTATAATCATTGCGTTATCGTTTGCATCGTGTAAACTAACCGATGAAAAATCACCAGAAGAAGAAAGCGAACTTTTAGAAGCTTCGGTGAAAGATAGTACTACTGTTTCTGACAAAGATGAACACGGTTGCTTGGCTTCGGCTGGTTATATTTGGTCAAAAGTCAATAAAGAATGTATAAAAGGTTTCTCTGGAATTCAGTTAAATCCAATTGATTTACAGGATAATGAAGACGAAACCAAAAGTGCTTATGTACTTTTTAGCGAAGATGTAAATCAAGCTGAAATATTTTTACCTAATCAAGAAAACTCATTGGTTTTAACCCGAAAAGCAGAAGGTCAACCATGGATTTTGGGCGAATGGCAACTTATTCCGTGGAAAGGTTATGTGTTGAAACAAGGCGATAAAAATCTTTTTGCTGGCGATGGCGAAATTGGTCACAAAGTTTTGGGAAGTGATACTGAACAGTAAAAAAAAGGTCTTGAATTTTCAAGACCTTTTTTTGTTTACGATTGCAACCAATTCTTAAAATCATAAAAATTTTGTGGTGCTACGCCGTGGCCAACAGGATATTCTTTGTAAGTAACATTTATTCCTAATTCTTCCAAAACTGGAATTGATTTTCGTGCCCAATCTACTGGAATTACTTGATCAACTGTTCCGTGTGAAGCAAATATTTTTAGTTTTGAAACATCGTTATCTGTGAAATCATCAACAGCCATTTCAGTATTCAAATAACCACTCATGGCAACAACACGTTGTACTTTTTCGGGATAAGACAATGCCACAGCATAACTCAAAATACAACCTTGACTGAAACCAATCAGTGTAACATTATCAGCATTAATAGCGTAATTAGCAACCAATTCATCAATAAAACTGGCAATAATATCTCTTGAAGCTCGAGCTTGACCAATGTCTGAGAATTTATTTTCGTCTGCATCAAAATTGATAGCATACCAAGCATAACTTCCATACATCAAATCAAATGGTGCGCGAGCTGAAATTACATAATATTCTTCGGGTAATTCTGAGGCGAATGAAAACAAATCTTCTTCATTGCTTCCATAACCGTGAAATAACAGCAATAACGGATTTTTTTCTTGCTTAATTTTTGGTTCTCTGACTAAATGATGCAACGATAAATTCATTATAAACTTTTAAATAGGTTTTGAAAAAATGCTCCAAGTAACGGAATTTCCTTTTTTTGTCCTTGTAACGCACCAAGAAATCCATAAATCCAAAGGATAAAATAGAATAAATAAAAAGCTCCAGTTGCCATCCAACTATTAATATAGCCAACAAAATAACCCAACAAGAAAAAAGAAAGAAATATTCCTAAACCTTGTCGAACGTGAAACGAACCAAAATCAGTTTTGTTTTCTTCTTGGTTCATAAAAATGGCAATAACAGCACCAATAATGGTCATGTAAGCTACAACTGCGGTGTTTTTTCCTTTTTGAATATCGTTCATTTTTTTATTGTATAATGTATAATGTATAATGTATAATGTATAATGTATAATGTATAATGTATAATGTATAATGCAAAAAAAAACTAAATCACTAATTTACCATTATTATAAATTCCAATTGCTTTTCCTTTCATTTTTTGTCCTAAAAACGCTGAATTTTTTGATTTTGAAAGGATGTTTTCTTTGCTAAAAGTCCAATCATTATTGGTTGTAAAGAATGATAAATTGGCTTTTGAATTTTCTTCAATTGCTTGGTTTTCTATTCCAAAAATGG
Organism: Flavobacterium macrobrachii; assembly: GCF_014486675.1. Classification (GTDB taxonomy): domain Bacteria; phylum Bacteroidota; class Bacteroidia; order Flavobacteriales; family Flavobacteriaceae; genus Flavobacterium; species Flavobacterium macrobrachii. The sequence goes on along the minus strand of NZ_JACTAC010000086.1, from coordinate 7,417 downwards.
TTTTGGCTGACGTTAATTTTTCAATTACTTTTTCTAATGGTAAAACGGTCAATAACGAACCAAAAGCGCTTTCCAATCCGATAGTTCCGTTTTTAGCCAAATCAAATTCCATTTTTTTGTGTTCAATATCCATCGGATTATGATCGGAAGTAATACAGTCGATCGTATTGTCCAAAATTCCGTTTAGCAAAGCTTGTCTATCAACTTCATTTCGTAATGGCGGAGCAACTTTGTATCGCGTGTCAAATTCTTCCAGTTTTTCATCGGTTAATACCAAATGATGAACCGAAACACAGCAAGTTACGTTCAAACCTTTGGCTTTTGCTTCTTTAATCAATTCTACCGATTTTGCTGTAGAAATCGTTGGAATATGAAGTTTTCCTCCAGTATATTCTAATATAAATAAGTTTCGGGCAACGATTAATTCTTCGGCTAAATTTGGAATTCCTTTCAAACCCAATCGAGTGGAAACAATTCCTTCATTGGCAACGCCTTGACCTTTTATGTTTTCATCTTGCGAAAAAGCAATCACTAATCCGTCAAAATCTTGAGCATATTGCAATCCAATTTTCAGCAAATTAGCATTTGATAAACTTTTTCCATAATCGCCAAAAGCAATTGCTCCAGCATTTTTCATGTCAAAAAGTTCCGCCAAATCTTTTCCTTCACTATTTTTGGTCAAAGCACCAATCGGAAATAAATCAGTAGCCGAATTTGCCGCTTTTTGTTTTACGAAATGAATTTGCGACTGATTGTCAATAATAGGAAAGGAGTTTGGTTGCAAAGCAATTCCGGTAAAACCACTTTTTGCTGCTAAGTTCAAACCGTTTGCAATCGTTTCTCTGTCTTCAAATCCAGGTTCGCCAAGTGAAACGCTACTGTCAAACCAACCTTGTGAAACGTGCAAACCATCAATATTTATTTCTTCCAAATTATCTTTGTTTGAAAGCGATTTGCCTATTTTACTGATTATTCCGTTTTCAATAATTAGGTCAACGTTTTGGTTGTGGAATGAACTTTTTGGGTCAATAATTGTTGTGTTGCTTAGTAGTAGGTTCATTTTACAAATTTTTGGATTAGTAGTTCCAATGCTAAAAAGAGTAGTGTTAGTATCACAAACCATTTCCAGATTTGCGTGTCGGTTCTATCGGTTTGAATGGTGTTAAAAACCGTTTCTATGTTGTTTGTTTTTTCAAAATCGGCGGCAATATCAGCATTGATATTGGCAAGATTTCCTTCGGTTCGAGTATAGTTAAAACTGATATTTTGAATTTCGTTTTGACCATTAAAAATACCAAAATTCCCAGCCAATAACGGATTGTCGTTAAACGTCATTTTTACTTTAGTATTTAATAATTGTTGCACCGGAATGAAACTTTCCTCAGCATTTTTTATCGTCAAAATTTCATCTTTAGAGAGTAAAGCATCAACAATAAAAGGTTGGTTTTCGCCTATAGTAATAGCATTTACGCCTGTTTTTTGACTGTTTTGTGCCATGTTATAAAACGTTGGAACAATCAAAGGCGAATTTTGGAAATTACTATTTTGTTTATTAATTGGCGCAGCAAAAACATAAACACTCGAAATCGGATTACTAACAGAAGTTAAAAAGGCACTTTGGTCTTCATAACTCAAAACGGCTGGCGAATTACTGCTTAAACCAATCGACGTTTTAGTTGATGGATATTGGAAATTATCAATTTTCTTTTCAAAAACACTACTGAAAAGCGGATGATTGAAATTGATTTTGGTTACTTTCTTTTCATTGCCATTTGCCGAAGCATATTTCACAGCTCCAAATTGGCTCAAAAAAGAATTCATTGCAGAAATATTCAACTCTTGCGACGGAATGATAACCAAATTTCCACCTTTGTTTACAAATGATTTTAAGGTAGTTTGTAAGGCTTGCGGAATTTCTTTTAATTCATTTAAAACGATAGCATCTTGTTTTTCCAACAAATTATAATCCAAATTGGCAATTGGATAATTTGTGAAACTAAATTCATCCGAAGTATAAATTCGTGCCATGAAACCGCTTTTTTCGGCTTCGCCAATACTGATTACATTGGTTTTACTTGGTTTTGAAATACTGAAATAATACGTATTGTCATATTCCAAACCTTTATCAGTAATGGAAACATAACCATGAAAATCTTCTTTTGGAATAGTGAAATTGATGGTTTTTTTAATTTGCTCAAAATCCAAAATTGTTTTGGCGGTCAGTTTGTTTTTGTTGTATAACGCAATCGGAATGGCTTTTGAATTTTCTCCATTTGAAGTCAATTCAACGCTAATTTCATAGAAGTTATCCAAATTTTGAGCAATAAAAACGCTGTCGATTGAAATGTTGTTTTTTTGTTCCGCTTCTGGAATTACAAAGTAAACATTGTCTTCTTTTTTGAAACTTTTAGCTTCATTGTTTTTGATACCAACTGCATCAGTAATAACAATGATATCTTTGTTGAAAGCCGATTTTCGAGCGTTTATTTTAGCAATTAAATTATCCAATCGAAACGGTGTTGCGCTGTATTTCAAGTCTTGCAAATCTTTTTGAATGGATTTAATGTCGGTATTCCAAAAACTTTCCGAAGTAGTAATTAACGAAAAATTCTGTGCTTCTGGAGTTTGTTCCAATAAATCTTGAACCGCGCGTTTCAGCAAATCACCTTTTTTGCCTTTGGCTTGCATACTATAGGAATTATCCAAAATAATATACATTTCATTGGTTGATTTTTGACTGTCTTTTCCTGGAAAAAAAGGTTGTGCAAAAGCTAAAATTAAGAAAGTAAGCAAAAGCAAACGAGTAAAAAGTAACAACCATTTTTTGATGGTAGAACTTTTTCGAGTTTGAATAGAAAGCTCTTTTAGAAATTGAACATTGGTAAAATATTCTTTTTTAAATCGACGCAATTGAAACAAGTGAACCAAAATTGGAATGACCAACAGGAAAAGGAAATACAGAATTTCGGGATGTTTAAATTGCATTTGAATTTTCGATTTGTCAAAAATACTATTTTTATCATTTTGAAAGATAGTTTCAATGTTTTAAATTTAAAAAAATATCTTAATCGTTTAAGGATTAACTTTGTTACTTGATAAAAAATTGAAAATGAGAGCAGTTTTACATTATTTAGTCGTTTTTTTTGCTTTGCAAACCGCTCATGCTCAACAGAAAAACCTCAATTTAATTATTGGAACCTATACAAACTCATGTGAAAGTGATGGAATTTATGTGTATGATTTCAATACAGAAACTGCCGATTTTCAATTAAAATCAGCGACAAAAGGCGTTGTAAATCCAAGTTTTTTGGCTATTTCGGAAGATAAAAAACATGTTTATGCTACAAACGAAAGCGGAAATGACAGTAAAATTTCGGCATTTAATTACAATTCGGATAGCGGAATTTTAGAATTTTTAAATGCAAAAAGTTCGGAAGGAAATGATCCGTGTCATATTATTAATGACGATAAAAATGTTTTGGTTGCTAATTATAGCGGCGGAAGTATTGCTGTTTTTGGAAAAAATGAAGACGGAAGTTTATCCGATAAAAAGCAGGTTATTTTGCACAGTGGAAAAAGTATAAACACAGCACGCCAAGAGAAATCACACATTCATCAACTACAATTTTCTCCAGATGGAAAGTATGTTTTTGCCACAGATTTAGGTGCGGATTTTATATATTTCTATAAATATTACAACAACAGAGAAGCAGAAATTTTAGAACCTTTTCAAGTAAAAAAAGTAAAATCAGGAAGCGGACCAAGACATTTGACTTTCAGTAAAGATGGAAAAAATGTGTATTTAGTTCAGGAATTGGATGGAACGTTAACGGTTTTTAAGTACCATAAAGAAAAACTTGAAGTAATTCAAGAAACAACGCTTATTACCAAAGATTTTAAAGGAGAAATTAGTGCCGCAGATATTCATTTTTCGCCCGATGAAAAGTTTTTATATGCTACAAATCGTGGTACAGCAAATACCATTTCTTGTTTTGAACGAAAGGAAGATGGAACATTAAAATTAGTACAAACGATAAAAACAGAAGGGAAAGGTCCCAGAAATTTTGCTATTGATCCAACGGGAAATTTTCTGTTAGTGGGACATCAATATACTAATGAAATTGTAGTTTTTAAACGCGACAAAATCAACGGAAAATTGACTGATACTAAAAAACGAATTGCAATTTGTTCACCTGTTTGTTTGGTATTTGACTAGAAAATTACAAGACTAAGTTAAGTCTTAATGCAACTTAATTTCTTAATGGTTTTGTAAAAAAAATTACTTCTTTTTCTTCTTTGCAGCTCGAGCTTTTAAAATATTTCTATTAATAGACGAACTTGTTTTCTTTTTGGTTTTTGATGGTCCGCCAAGATTTACTTTTTTGTTTTTAGCAATTTTTTCATGAAAAGATGCGCCACCTTCCAGTTTTGGCTTTTTCATTAAAAATTTCATTTTCTTTTTCTTGTCTTTTTCAAATTCAAGCAATCTTTCGGCAATTTCAACTCCTTCAGGCATTTCGATGAATTCAATTTCTTTTTCCATCAAAACTTCTGCTTCAATCATGATTTCTTCTTCGCGCGGACTGATTAAACTGATAGCAATACCTGATTTGTCGGCACGACCAGTTCGACCAATTCTGTGAATATATTGTTCTGGAATTTCAGGAAATTCTACGTTGATAACATGTGAAATATCCGAAATATCCAAACCTCTAGCCATAACATCGGTAGTGACAATTCCTCTAATTTCGCTTTCACGGAAAGAAGTCATTGTTTGCAAACGGTAGTTTTGAGATTTATTAGAATGAATAATTCCAAATTGCTCTGGGTAAATTTCTTCCAATTTATCGGCTAGTAAATCGGCCGTTTTTTTGTTGTTTACAAAAAGTAAAACACGTTCAAAAGCTTCGTCTTCAAGTAACGAAGCAATCAAATTTATCTTGGTCAAAAAGTTAGGAACTTTATAACCCAATTGTTCAATTTTTTCCAAAGGCGTTCCGCTTGGTGCCAAAGAAACTTCTTCTGGTAATTCAAAATATTCTTCCAGCATTTCATCAACTTCATCGGTCATAGTAGCTGAAAAAAGAATGTTTTGACGTTTATTTCTCAACATCGATAGAATAGAAGTGATTTGAAATCTAAAACCTTGATTTAAAATTTCGTCAAATTCGTCAATAATTAATTTTTGCAAAGCATCAAAACGAACCACATTATCCATTGCTAAATCCATCACACGTCCAGGTGTTCCAACCAATACATCAATACCTTGGTAAACCGCCGTTTTTTGAGTATTTATATTTACACCACCATAAACGCCAAGCGTTCTAACCGACATATATTGTGTCAATTTTTCCACTTCGGCGGCAACTTGAACCACCAATTCTCTTGTTGGAACTAAAATCAAAACACGTGGTGTATCCGTTGCCGCAAATTTCCATTGCTTTAAAATTGGCAACAAATAAGCAAACGTTTTTCCTGTTCCGGTTTGTGCAATTCCCATCACATCGCGTCCTGACATAATTACTGGAAATGCTCTTTCCTGAATTGGAGTTGGAGTTGTCAACCCTAATTCGTCAATAGCTTTTTGTAATGATTTCGGTAAATTAAATGGTTCAAACGTGTTCATGGTTTCTGAAAATTTTTGCAAAGGTAGTAAATTCAAATTTGGTGCTTTTTTCAATGAAAAAATCCCAAACCATTTGATTTGGGATTTGTTTTTTCAGCAGTGTTGAAACTGACAACTGTCAACTAAACAACTGTTAACTAATATTAAAATTGCTCTCTTCCTGCAAAGTGAAAAGCACTTTCTATAGCAGCATTTTCATCAGAGTCAGAACCGTGAACAGCGTTTTCTCCAATAGAAGTTGCATATTTTTTACGGATTGTACCTTCAGCAGCATCAGCAGGATTAGTAGAACCAATTAAAGTTCTGAAATCTTCTACAGCATTGTCTTTTTCTAAAATTGCTGCTACGATTGGTCCACGTGTCATGAACTCAACTAATTCGCCAAAAAATGGTCTAGCAGAGTGAACTGCATAGAATTTTTGAGCATCAGCTACTGTCAATTGTGTTAATTTCATTGCTACAATTCTGAAACCACCTTCAGTAATCATATTTAAAATTCCACCGATGTGTCCGTTTTCAACACCATCAGGTTTAATCATTGTAAAAGTTCTGTTTGTTGCCATTTTGATATAAATGATTTTAAATTCGGGTGCAAAAGTAACGTTTTTAAATCAGTATAAAAAATGGAATAATTATCAATTTTTAATAATTTTCTGCACAGAGAAATCCAAACCAGATGAAATCTTCAAGAAATATACACCTTGTGACAAGCCATTGCTTGGAATAGTATAATCGGTAGCAACAGGAGTGAAGTTTTGCAGCTCTTTTCCAGTAGCATCAAACAATTGAATACGATCAATAGTAGCCGTATGTGTAATAGTCCAATCAGTTGAAGATGGATTTGGATAAATTTTTAAATTTTTAATGCTATTTTCATTAGTCGATAATGAATTTACAAATTGGTAGTTACCCGTATCTCTTTCAAAAGTAACATCATAAAAACCACCACCAATTGGGATGTTTGGGCCATTTTGTGTTCCTGTTCCTGAAGGAAAATCTGCTGAACCCCAGTTAGTTATCCAACTGTTGTTTTTTCTAAATTTTACTTCACCATCAATAACTTGCAAATCATTAATGGTGTAAACAAAACCATCTGTTGTCGTTAAATCAGTATCTTCAACGCCAAAACCTCCCAAAGCAGAACCTAAAATACCAATACTAGGATAATCAAATCGATATTCTCCAGTAGTTCTATTAAATGTTACAAAGTATTCACCTCCGGTAACTGGTATTGATGGACCAGTTGCAACAGCCGTTCCAAAAGGAAATGCAGTACTTCCATAAACCAGTTGCGAGTTGTTATTTTCTCTAAAATAGGCTTGACCACTACTAAAATTAAAGTCAGCTAAAGTGTAAACAATACCATCGTCTGTTAGCATTTCAACATCGTCACCACCATAACCATTCTGAGAGTCAACCGCTGGACCCCAAATTCCAATAGTTGGAAAAGTAACTTGTTGAATAAAGGTATAGGTGCCATTCAATCGGTTAAATGTAACATCATAAACTCCAGCGATGGTCATAATATTTGGACCATTTTGAAAAGCAGTTCCCGATGGAAAATTACTATTTCCCCAATTGATTGCCCAATCGCCATCTTGTCTAAATTTTAATCCTGTTGTGTTTGGATCTGTTGCAGTAGTTAACGTCACGTTATTCAATGTATAAGTAACATTATCAGTAGTATTCATATTGGTGTCAATAGTCCAACTTCCAGAAGGACTAGTACTTCCAATCATGGATATTACTTGTGAGTAACAATTAAAAACAAAAAGGGAAGCAAATAAATAG
>NZ_JACTAC010000085.1 GCF_014486675.1 Flavobacterium macrobrachii | reverse complement strand
ATAATTTCGGAGTTTTTTTTATCGTCGGGCTTTGAAATAGTCTTCAAGATTATCACAATTCGATAGATCGTTAAAATAATCAGGATAAGCGGATTTTAGTTTTGGGTAATCACTCATAACGTTGTCTTTTGCATAATCTTCCATTCGAAGGCATAATGCTTTAAACTTTGCTGTCTTTGCGTTTTCAAATGCCAAATGATAATATTTTTGAGCTAAATTTCCATTTCGGTATTCAATTTCATCTATATACGATTCGTTATTACCTTCGTTAAAATCTGTAGTTGAATTGTAACGTCGCATCATCCAAGAATTTCCACATTGTGTCATACTCAAATAACAATTGGCTACTAAAAAATAATAGTAATCTCGGTTTTTCGTTTTTGGATTATTGGCAATCTTCAAATACTTGATTAAATGCTGCGTAACCGATAATTTGGTTACCACAAATTTTTCTCTATTTGGAATAAAACTTTCAGTGTATTTCAAATCATAAAATGGATTTTGATCAAAGGTGTAATAATCATCATAATTATCTCTTTCCCAAGAATTATAATTTTCATTCCAATATTTTTTTCCTAATGATTTGAAGGTTCGTTCGGCTTGAACCAATCTATTTTCACGAATGTATTTTGTTCCTAATAAATCGGTTAGGTAATTTTTATCTTTCAATAATTGACTGTAAATTGTTTTGCTAAAATCATCGTCTATCTTTGTGTTTAATTTATTGATTACAATTTGCAATTCATTGGCACTGTATACAAAATCGAGATAATCAAAATACTCATAAAAATATTTTAGGTTTCCTGAATTTTTTAATCTATTTCCTTGCCATTCAACAGAATTTGTATAGTAATCTCCATAATAATTATCAACTTTTTGATTTCCATGAGCAATCAACGCCATAGCATCAGGAAGATTATTTCTAAACTCTAATTCTCTGCCTAGCGAAAACAAAAATCGCTCGTCATTTAAGTGTTTTAGTATGATTGGTTTGGCCTCTTCTTTAATGATTGCTTTGCCTATTTCTTGATTGGAAATAATGCACAACGCTTTTATTTTTTCAATTTGAGCAAAGACTTTTTCATCTGAAAATTGTTTTTCAAATGCCTTAATTTTATTCAAACAGATTTCATAATCTTTTGTCATAAAAAGCAATTGAATTTGTGCTGCTTTCCATAGCGAAATGTCTTTAATTTTGGAATAATCAACCGAGTTCACAAAATCCAAAACTTGCTTGGCATACATTCTATCTTTTTCTGAACGCTCACGAAGTTTTTCTGTAGAGTAAACAATATCTTGATTTTCGTGCCACCAATAATTAGAAAATTCAATAGAAGGCAAATAGTTTGTGTAATAAGGCGTATAAATCCAATCTTCTATTTTGTTAATTTCTCTCAGTAGTAAAAAATCTAAAATTCTTGATTGGTTACTATTTTGATAAATATTATTTAGATAATCTAAGTTGGGTTCAATTCTTTGCACCGATGCATAGGCATAAATGTTGGCAATTTCTTGATTTGATTTTGCGTGAGCTAAAGCATTTTCCAAATTGAATTGGTCATGAAAATAATAGTAAGCCGCATATTTTTTTTCTGGAGAATAAGCCATAATATTAGCAATATCAACGCTTGCATTTCCATTTTGAAATGCATTAAAATATAAAGCCCAATAGTAGAGATAATCTTTTTTGCCTTGAGCAAAATGCTTTTCAAAAAGTGTATTTATTAATTTTGGGTTTCCGTTATAATAGGCAGTTCTAATGGTTAGAAAAGCATATTTTCGTTTCAAATAATTACTCTTTTCTTTATCGATTAGTTGCTGTAACTTATTGAAAAAAGGGGTAATATCAACTCTTTTTGTTTCACCTCTTTCCCACGGATCATCATATTCAAAATTGTTTACATCTTCACATTGTTTGGCGATGATAAGATATTGAATAACATTGTTTAATTTGTTTTTGTATAAATATTGCAGAAACTTATTCTGAGAATTACTTGTAATATCAGTCAATTTTAACGTATTCAAACATTCATTTATGTCATCAACAGGAACATTTTTTTGAACAAAATTGTACCAATCATCTACATTGGACTCATATTGATTTTGATATTCATAATCAAAACCAAACAATTGAGTGTTATAATTGAATGCCATGAAATCAGTGTATTTAAAGTAGTCTGGCAAAAAAAGTGAATATCGAATATCTTCGCCATAAGGCGAATAACCACAAGAAAAAACGTTACTAAAACTACTTAGTAAAAGCGTCGTAAAAACTAGATATTTCTTCATTGGAATATTGTTTAAAAGTGCTGCTGTCTAAATCAAATAAACTGATTGTGGTGTTCTTGTCAAAGCTTACATTCTTTTTTATTATTGAAATTGCTTCCTGAATTGTACTTACCGAAACATCTTCACATTTTAATTGGTCGCCAACTTTCAAATAGGTTTGATAGTTGATACTAGTGTCTTTTTCTACTTGATACCAAAGCGGTTTCACGTTTTTAGCGAAACTTTTTACTTCGTTTGTACTCAAATTTATCAATTCCATGAAACGATTATTTTGATACAATTGTGTCCAATAAAACGTTGGTAATGCAATATCCAAATGCAATGGATACGATTTCTTTTGGTTCAAATATTTTTTTAATTCATCAATATCTAGGATGGAATTTTTGTCTTTTTGTGATAATGGTTTGATTAAATTATAACACATTAAAGTAGCTCTATCAACTGGCGGAATTCCCATAACATCTTGATATTTATACGGATATAATCGCAGTGTACAACTCAATTCCTTTTGCGAAAGTGCTTTAATTTTCTTTAACAAATAAAAGTATTTGTCTTTCGTTGATTTTGTCCAATCGCAATCAATTTGAATTTCGTCATAAGTAAAGATTTGTTCCTTTTTTCCTGAATAGTCAACAGATGAACTGTATTTGTTGATTAAAAACACAATATTATCGGCTAATTTGTCCAAAGACTTTTCGTCATTGTACTGAAAAATTCCGTTCTTAATGAAGATAGTTGGCACAACTTTAACCGAATCTAATTCTTTAAAATCATAAACACTTGGTCTGTTTTTTTCATAAGGAAAATTGCCTCGAGTTTCACTATAATCAACTTCAAATAGCTTGACATATAACTTTTTTACTTTTAACTTTTCAATTTGACTATGGTTTTCTTGACCTAAACTATTGCCTTTCCAATAGTAAAACGCACGCTCGACATTTTCAATTTTTCCTTCTTTTTGGCAAGAAAAAAACAAAAACGATAACAATCCCAACAAAACTATTTTTTTCATAAAATGGCTTTTTCTTTATAACGTAAAAATGATATTAAAAGTATAAAAATTAAATAAAAAAAGCGTTCAAAATTGAACGCTTTTTAACTTTATAATTACCAAACATCAATTCGAATAATTCTTGAACATATAAATCCAAATCATTCTAGAAAATCGGATGTTAAAAAAAGTCAGACTTAACAAAACAAAGGCAATAATTGGAAACATCCAAAAATCAAAATTACTGTCAAAAAAAGGACGAATACAAAAATAAGTGAGTAATCCTTCTAAAACGGCAACGCCATAACTGACGAACATAGCACCAAAAAAATATCCTGGTTCTTTTTCAAATTTATAGTTACAATTACTGCAATGGGAATTCATTTTGGGAAAACCCATACTGAAGAAGAAACTCTTGTCTGCAAAGACTTTTCCTTTATGACAATGCGGACAATCGTTACGAAAAATATGATATAAACTATTCAACATTATTTTTTTTGACAAAGATACTACAGTTATTCGATGGAATTGTTTTGTATATTCGCTAAAAATAGCACAAAAAAGACATTTTGAAACAACATCCTATTTATAGCATTCATAACTTTAAAACTGATTTAGGTAAAAATGAATTGTATATCAACACGTTTACCAATCATTTAAAAGCACATAGTTTTATCGAAAAACCGCATCGTCACAACTTTTACTTGTTAGTTTTATTTACCAACGGAACAGGAAAACACGAAATTGATTTTGCTAAATATGAAATAAAACCTGGAAGTTTATTCGTATTGCAACCCGGACAAATTCACAATTGGCAATTATCCGAAGACATTGATGGTTACATTTTCTTCTATTCGCAAGAAATATATAATCTGTATTTTGGTAATAAAAAAGTGGAAGATTATCCGTTTTATCAATCGGTAATGAATCAACCTGAAATTATTTTAGAGGAAAATGAAATGAATACAATCAAACCATTTTTTGATTTAATGATTACTGAAAGCCAAACCGATTTCCCAAAGAAAACAGATAAAATTTTGAACCTTTTAGATTGTATTCACATTGAGATTTCAAGAAAATATCTTTCGGTTTCTAATCATATTTCACATTCGTATAACTACAAAATACATCAGTTAGAACAGCTTTTAGAACAACATTATAAACTCGAAAAATCGCCATCGTTTTATGCTGACGCAATGAATATAACCTTAAAACATTTAAACCGAATTTGTAAAGAAATATTAAATCAAACGGTAACCGAAATTATCACTAATCGAGTTATTCTTGAAACCAAACGCCTTTTGGTAAATCCGATAAAATCCGTCAATCAAATTGCAGACGAATTAGGTTTTGATGACTACTCCTATTTCACTCGAATATTCAAAAAGAAAACAGGAATTACTCCAAGTGAGTTTCGGAAAACATTAAATTAAATCAACAAAAATTTCACAGATTTACACAAATTATTTTCCATAAAAAAACCTCGCTTATTTCTAAACGAGGTTTGCTATTTCCTTTTTCCTATTCACTAATTACTCTTAACTGGAATATTCGCTAAGATCTCCAAATAAAACTTCCAAAACTTCTGTGAAGAAGAAATTGAAGCTCTTTCATCTGGAGAATGCGCACCGTGAATTGTTGGTCCAAAGGATATCATATCCATTCCTGGATAATTAGTTCCAAGAATTCCACATTCTAATCCAGCGTGACATGCTACCACATTTGGTTTTGAGCCATTTTGTTTTTCGTAGATATTGACTAAAACGTCTAGTATTTCCGATTTTGGGTTTGGTGTCCAACCTGGATAGCTTCCGCCAAAAGTAACTTCGCAACCAAATAATTCGTAAGCCGAACGCAACCCATTGGCTAAATCCATTTTAGAACTTTCTACTGAAGAACGCGTTAAATTTTGAATAGAAATTTCGCCATCTTTTACAATAACACGAGCAATATTATTTGATGTTTCAACCAAATCTTCCATATCAGCCGACATTCTGTAAACTCCGTTATGAGCAGCATAAATCGAACGCAACAAACCTTCTTGAACACCTAAATCCATTACTTTTGACGGTACATCTGATTTTACGATTTCAATGGTTAAATTAGGTTCCATTGTTTTGTATTCTGTTTTGATATCATTGATAATCTCTTGCATATCAAATACGAAAGCTTCGTCATACATTCCCGCAACAATTACTTTGGCAACACTTTCTCTTGGAATGGCATTACGCAAACTTCCACCGTTGATTTCAGCAATTTGAAGACCAAAGTTTTCAAAACCATCAAATAATAAACGGTTCATTATTTTATTAGCATTTCCCAAACCTTTGTTTATATCCATTCCAGAATGTCCACCGTTTAGACCTTTTACCGTAATCGTATAACCTTTTGAACCTTCAGGAGTTTCTTCTTCGTTGTAACTTCTATTTGCGGTAACGTCAATTCCACCAGCACAACCGATATCGATTTCATCATCTTCTTCGGTGTCTAAATTTAAAAGAATTTCGCCTTTTAGAATTCCGCCTTTTAAATTTAACGCTCCAGTCATTCCAGTTTCTTCATCAATCGTGAAAAGTGCGTCAATGGCAGGATGCGGAATGTCTTTGCTTTCCAAAATCGCCATGATTGCAGCAACACCAAGTCCGTTATCTGCACCAAGCGTTGTTCCTTTCGCACGAACCCAGTCGCCATCAACATACATCTCAATTCCTTGTGTAAGGAAATCAAAATCGGTATCGTTATTTTTTTGGTGAACCATATCCAAATGTCCTTGTAAGACAACGGTTTTGCGGTTTTCCATTCCTGGCGTTGCTGGTTTGCGGATGATTACGTTTCGGATTTCGTCTTCAAAAGTTTCTAATCCTAAACTGTTTCCGAAGTTTTTCATGAATTCAATGACACGTTCTTCTTTTTTGGACGGACGTGGCACGGCATTCAAATCGGCAAATTTATTCCAAAGCGCTTTTGGCTCTAGATTTCTAATTTCTTGGCTCATTGTATTTTTAGCTTGTAAGTTTCAAAGTAGCAAAGTTACAAAGTTTAACTACTTTATAAATTGATTTGTGATTATATTTACATTTTAAAAATTGGCTTTGAAACGAAAATATATTCTCCCGTTATTTTTAGTCTTTCAGATAGTATTTCTGAAGTTTTTAGTTTATTTCCCTGAATTTGTAGAGAAATGGTACAGCAATGGTTTGTATGTTTACATTTCTAAAATCAGCCGAACCTTGTTAGGTAAAATTCCGTTTTCTGTTGGCGATTTGATTTATACGATTGCTATTCTTTATGCTATTTATTGGCTGATTATGAATAGGAAAACGGGTTGGAAAAATATATCGCTAAATGTTTTGAGTTGTATTTCGGTGCTTTATTTTGCGTTTCACTTTCTTTGGGCATTTAATTATTATCGTGTGCCACTTTTTGAAAAAATGCAAATCAGCCGAGAATATACTGATGAAGATTTATTGGATTTTACCAAAAAATTAATTGTTAAAACCAATCAAATTCAACTGAAGATTACGAATGACAAAACGAAGAAAGTAACTAATCCTTACACTCAAAACCAAGTGTTTGAAATGACACAAAACGGTTATAATCATTTGGCAAAACAACATCCTTTTTTTGGTTATTCTATTCCAAGTCAGAAGAAATCGTTGCTTAGTTTGCCGTTGACTTACATGGGTTTTGGTGGTTATCTTAATCCGTTTACTAATGAAGCTCAAGTGAATGACAAACTACCGATGTATGGTTTTCCGAATGTGGTTTGTCATGAAATGGCGCATCAAATTGGTTTTGGAAGTGAAAGCGAATGTAATTTTATTGGTTTTCTTGCCGGAATAAAAAATGACGATTTGTATTTTCAATATTCAGCTTATGCCAATGCGTTGCGCTATTGTTTGGGTTCTATTGCTGCTAAAGATGAAAAACTATTTGAACAGTTAAAGCTAAAAGTTCATCCCGGAATTATTGAAAACTATCGTGAAAGTGAAGCTTTTTGGAAACAATATGATACGTTTATCGATAAAGCTTTTCATGCTTTTTATGATCAATATTTAAAATCCAATCAGCAGGAAGATGGCATTGATAGTTATAGCAAGTTTGTGGATTTGTTGATTAATTATGATAAGACCAAAGCTGCTTTTTAAAACTTTTTAGGGGTTTAAAAAATACAACTCCTTTAAAGGTTGTATAACAGTTACGGCTGTTGGTGGTAGTTCCATTCTTTCAGTTCTTTCTTGAACTTTTTTATGTCCACAAGAGACTTCTCAATTTCATTTCTATAAACTAATTTCTCTCCATCGTTGGAATTAGAATACATCTTGGCAGTTTTTCTTAAAGGGTAAAGTACATAAACTGAATCGAATGTTTCTGGACAATTGTCTGATATGTTAACTTTGTGAACAATAACTTTGAATATTTCTTCTTTGTGATTAAAAAAATATTTTCGAATGTAATGACCACATTCAGGATGCGCTATATATTCTACTCCTTTTAGTTGACCTTTTTCTAAATATGCGTAGGTCGGATGCAATTTGTCTCCATCAAACAATACAGTATCACTTTTAGAAACAAATTTTTCAAAATCCTTTTCATGAAATTTATCTGATGTGCAAGCAGATGTCAAAAGCATTATAAAAATGAAAAATAGTATTTTAGGATTCGTCATGATTTCTAATGCATTGTATTTTTTTTAGACTCAGAATTGCTTGTACTATCAGACTGTGAAAAAACCTCCACAATCCTTGCACCAAATATAGTAAAATAGTTGTAAGAAAGTTATAGTTTTTTTATCTTTAACGATGCAACATATACAAGGAATAGCTCGCAACCAACTACAAGTAAGCAGTCTAGAAGACACTATTAGTCAGGACAATCCTGTTCTCCCGAAGCGTCGGGATTATAGATGCTTTCGTTAACCTTATCGATTTAGAGAATATAGGATTTACGCCAAGAGTATTAAAAACCATCCATTTTAACCCAAGTTGTTTCCCTAAAACAAGGAAAGAACTTGGCTTTTATAAAATCAGTCTTTTTAGACTTAAAAAACTCGTTTGTAAGCACTCCAAGTTTTACAACTTTGAATTATAACTAAAAAACTAACCTCCTTAAAATAGCTTCTAAAGAGGTTACTTTTTATAAATATTTTAAAATTTTAGTTTTTTATTGAGGTTGTGCAACAGTTACGCCTGTTAGTGGCTGGCATTATTTTTTACCTATTAATTTTTGATGCCATTTAATGTTTTTTTGCCTTTCTATTTCAATTATGTTTTTTCTGTTGCTATCTTCTAAAATATTTTGTTTTGTTTTAAGTTCGATTATTTCACTTTCAAAACTTGTGATTTTATTTTCAAGTTTATTATTTTCTTTATTTAAAAGATTTATTTCCAAGACTTTCTTGTCTTTAATCTTTTTTAATTCATTTTTCTTATTTTCTAAATGTTCTATTTCTGTTTTATATGATAAATTTTCACTCTTATATTTTTCGTTTTCAATTTTTAATTTTTCAATTTCATCAATAAGATTTTTAGTTTTAATAGACTCATTTTCTACAATTCTTTCAAATTCTTGAGTTTTATCTAATAAAACTTTTAGACCTCTATTTTGTTCATCAACTTTGTTTTTATATTCTATATTTTCATTTTCAGCTTTAAAGAGTTTAGTATTAATCTCTTCTTTTTCTGATTTTATCTCTTGATAATGATTATATATTAGTTCTTGCTTGGATTTGTATGAAACAAATTTATTTGCTGTTGTTACAAAATATTTTTTAAAACTTTCTGTTTCAATATCATTTCTGAATTTTATTGCTTTAATAAAATTATTGTACGCTTCATTAAAATTAAATTGCTTGATATCTTCACGAATTCTCCTGTAAAAATAATCTGCTTTCCCAGAATTTAATTCTTGAACAATTAGAGTACTTGGTGTTTCAGTTTTAGCAAATTCAATAACTTTGTTATTTGTTCTTATTTTATTTCTTGGAATTTGTGATTTTAATACAAGTCCGTTAAAAGAAGTACAACGACTTAATGCCACATAAACTTGACCATCTTCAAATGCAGAACCTAAATCAGCATAAACACGTTCAAATGTTAAACCTTGACTTTTGTGAACAGTTATCGCCCAAGCCAATCTTAATGGATATTGTGTGAAAGTTCCAATTGTTGTTTCTTCGATTTTACGTTTTTCTTTATTCCAAACGTATTGTATATTGTTCCAAGACGTTTTTTCTATTTGAACCTTATTTTCATCTGAAAATTCTACAATTATTTTATTATCTTCAAGTGAGGAAATTTTTCCGATTTTTCCATTAAAATATCTTTTAATTTCGCCTGAATCGTTTTTTAAAATCATTACTTGTGCACCGACTTTTAAATGTAAATTCTGTTCTGTTGGTAGTACAAAATTTCCTTTGCTATCTTTCGGAAATGTTCCTGTAATTTCTCCTTCAAAAATTGTAGTTTCACTTTTTAACTCATCTAACTTAGTTGCATTAGTTTGGTTTACTTGAGCATTTGTTGTTGAAAGAATGATGTGATTATCAATTCCATTAGCTGAAAAAGTTGGATTATACTTTTTGTTTAATTCATTAAGTTCTGTTTCATTTATTTGATTTACCCTTATTTTGTTTAATAAATCAATAAATTCTTGCTCTTTTTGGCGGTATATTTTTTTAAGTTCTATATAAATCGGTTTGTTTTCGGCAACAATCTTTGAGCTAAAAAAGAAAGGACTATCATAATAATCTTTAAGAATTTCCCATTGAGCAAAATCTGCAATAGGTGGAAGTTGAAAAGTATCTCCAATCAAAATGACTTGTACGCCACCAAATGGTAAAAAAGGTTTTTTTCTAAAAACTCTTAATATTTTATCAATAACATCAAGCGTATCGCATCGCACCATTGAAATTTCATCAATAATTAGTAGTTCGAGTTGCTCGATAATTATTTTCTTGTCATCTCTATATTTAAACGTGCTGTAAATTGTAGTATTGTCTAAATCACCCAAATCTTTACTTGTTCTTAATCTTTTGTCATTTACTACAAATGGACCAAAAGGTAAGTGAAAAAAAGAATGAATTGTTTGTCCACCAGCATTTATTGCAGCAACTCCAGTTGGTGCTAATATTACAGTGTTTTTAGACGTATTACTTTTTAACGACTTCAGAAAAGTTGTTTTTCCTGTTCCAGCTTTTCCAGTTAAATAAACAAGCTTATCTGTATGTTTAACAAATTCAGAAGCATAATTAAATTCTACATTATTTTCGTCTAATTCTATATTGTCAATTGTTGTCATTGTTCTTATTTGCAGGATTTTTCAGATGCTTGCCACTAACGTCAGACTGTGAAAAAACCTCCACAATCCTTGCACCAAATATAGTAAAATAGTTGTAAGAAAGTTATAGTTTTTTTATCTTTAACGATGCAACATATACAAGGAATAGCTCGCAACCAACTGCAAGTAAGCAGTCTAGAAGATAGTATTAGTCAGAACAATCCTGTTCTCCCGAAGCGTCGGGATTATAGATGCTTTCGTTAACCT
>NZ_JACTAC010000084.1 GCF_014486675.1 Flavobacterium macrobrachii | reverse complement strand
ATTATACAAAGAGTTTGACAACGAAACACCAAAATATGTAGAAGACGACTACTACATCTTGAACTTTCTACAAGAAAAAATCAAAGTAGAAACACAAGACTTTTCTAAGATTGCTTCCTTTATGAATTCTAAAAAAGCAATGCAAAAGCTAATCAAATGGTTAGTAAAAGAAAAAGTAATCACACCAGAAGGCACCATCAACCGCGATAAACTAGACACCTTCTACGAAAAATACAACGAAAACATCGTAAACCGAACCATGAGATAAACCAACTCATCATACCTACCACCAACCTTTGCCAAACAAGCAAAGGTTTTTTTATACCCCAAAAAACACTTCCCTCTTTTCCATAAACTCATAATTCATAATTCGTAATTCCCAACTCTTTCCTCTTTCTTCTAATTTCTAATTTCTAATTTCTAAATTCTAATTTCTAAATTCTAATTTCACCCAAAACCACCGCCATCACTCACTTTTAACCTACAACAACAAAAAAGTTAGTAATTTTTTAACCTAAATAGTATGCGTGCATAATATTTTTTATTACCTTTGGAACTCAAACTAAATCGTTTTAGTAAAACGGAGTTCAATGAAAGATAAAACAATAGACTATATTCTACGTGCAACTTGGCAAGCTGTTGCAAGAATGTATAACGAAGAAGCATCAAAATTTGATGGTTCTATGGCAATTGGTTTCGCACTTTTAAGTATAGATAAAGAAGAAGGAACACCTTCTAGTTACATCAGTAACAGAATGGGAATGGAACCTACTTCACTCACTCGAACATTAAAGACTTTAGAAGAAAAAGGATTAATCATACGAAAAAAAAATCCTGATGACGGAAGAGGCGTTTTAATCTACCTAACAGATTTAGGAAAACAAATGCGTGAACAATCAAAAACTACCGTGCTAAAATTCAATGAAGTAGTAAAACAAAACATCAGTGAAGAAAAGCTAAATCATTTCATGGAAGTAGCCGATGTGATAAATGATTTGATAACGGAGAAGAAGATATTTTAGAGAATAGAGGAAAGAACAAAGAAGCTAGAAACAAGAGTCAAGAAGAAAGAGCAATAAAAGACTTATGAAACATAATTTTAAAAATCTCAAAATTTGGATACTCTCTATGGATATTGCTTCTGATATTCATAAAATAGGTTTGGAATTTCCAAAGAATGAAATTTATGGACTGGTAAGTCAAATGAATAGAGCTGCCGTTTCTATGCCCTCAAATATTGCAGAAGGTTCAAACAGAAGCAACATACATTTTAAACATTTTTTAAACATTAGTCTAGGCTCTTCGTTTGAATTACAAACACAACTATTAATTGCAAATCAAAATAATTACATAACAACAGAAAAGACAATAGAAATAGAAGATAAGATTATTGAATTCCAAAAGATGACTACTGGTTTCATCAATACATTAGAATACTAATCTTTTTTCTTTTCTCTTGCTTCTTTTCTCAAAATAAAAAACATGAAACGAACAATTAAAAAAGTGGCAGTTGTAGGTTCTGGAATAATGGGTTCTGGAATTGCTTGTCATTTTGCTAACATCGGTTTGGAAGTACTCCTTTTAGACATTGTACCCAATGCACTAACTGAAATCGAGGAAAAGAAAGGACTAACTTTAGAAAGTAAAGTCGTTCGTAACCGTGTAGTAAATGATCATTTAGCAAACGCTTTAAAAAGCAACCCATCGCCTATTTACAGTCAGAAATTTGCTAGCAGAATTACAACAGGAAACACAACGGATGATATGTCCAAAATTGCAACTTGCGATTGGATTATCGAAGTTGTGGTAGAACGTTTGGACATCAAAAAATTGGTGTTTGAACAAATCGACAAATTCCGTAAACCGGGAACATTAGTAACGTCAAATACTTCGGGAATTCCTATTAAGTTTATGAGCGAAGGCAGAAGCGATGATTTTCAAGCACATTTCTGTGGAACGCATTTTTTCAATCCTGCACGTTATTTGAAATTATTCGAAATCATTCCTGGTCCAAAAACTTCACAAGAAGTATTGGATTTCCTTTTTGAATACGGTTCAAAATTCTTAGGAAAAACTTCGGTAATTGCAAAAGATACTCCAGCATTTATCGGAAACCGAATTGGTATTTTCGGAATTCAAAGTTTGTTCCACCAAGTTAAGGAAATGGGATTAACCATTGAAGAAGTTGATAAATTAACTGGTCCAGTTATTGGTCGCCCTAAATCGGCAACTTTCAGAACTGTTGACGTTGTCGGTTTAGATACTTTAGTTCACGTAGCTAACGGAATTTATGACAATTGTCCAAATGACGAAGCACACGAATTGTTCAAACTACCAGATTTCATTAACAAAATGATGGAAAACAAATGGTTAGGAAGCAAAACTGGTCAAGGATTTTACAAAAAAGAAGGCAAAGACATTCTATCTTTAGACTTAGATACATTAGAATATAGAGCGGCTAAAAAAGCATCGTTCGCCACTTTAGAATTAACAAAAACTATTGAAAAACCAATTGACCGCTTCAAAGTTTTAGTAAAAGGAAAAGACAAAGCTGGTGATTTCTACAGAAAGAACTTCTCGGCTATGTTTGCTTATTGTTCTAACCGAGTTCCAGAAATCACAGAAGAGTTCTATAAAATCGACGATGCTATGAAAGCTGGTTTCGGTTGGGAAAATGGTCCGTTTGAAATTTGGGATGCTATTGGTGTAGAAAAAGCCATCGCCATGATGGAAGCCGAAGGTTACAAACCAGCAACTTGGGTAACTGATATGTTGATTTCAGGAAACAAATCGTTTTATTCGGTTAAAAATGGTAAAACGTGTTTCTACAACATTCCATCAAAAGCTCAAGAAGAAAAATCAGGTCAAGATGCTTTTATCATTTTAGATAATATCAGAGAAAGTCACAAAGTTTGGGGTAACTCAGACGCTTCAGTTATCGATTTAGGTGATGGAATTTTGAACTTAGAATTCCATTCCAAAATGAATACTATTGGTGGTGGCGTTTTAACCGCAATCAACAAAGCAATCGACTTAGCTGAAAAAGACTATAAAGGATTAGTAATTGGAAATCAAGGAACTAATTTCTCAGTTGGAGCTAACATCGGAATGATTTTCATGATGGCAGTCGAGCAAGAATACGACGAATTGAATATGGCTATCAAAATGTTCCAAGACACAATGATGCGAGTTCGCTACTCCTCTATTCCTGTTATTGTTGCACCTCACGGAATGACACTTGGTGGTGGATGTGAAATGAGTATGCACGCCGATAGAGTTGTTGCCGCTGCTGAAACGTATATTGGTTTAGTAGAATTTGGAGTGGGTGTAATTCCTGGTGGTGGTGGTTCTAAAGAAATGGCAGTTCGCGCTAGTGATTTATTCCGTAAAAATGATGTGGAATTGAATGTACTTCAAGAAAATTTCCTAACTATCGGAATGGCAAAAGTAGCAACTTCTGCATACGAAGCTTTCGATTTAGGAATTTTACAAAAAGGAAAAGATATTGTGGTAGTAAACAAAGACCGTCAAATTGCAGTTGCTAAACAAGTAGCATTACAAATGGCTGATCAAGGTTACACACAACCTGTTAGAAGGACCGATATCAAAGTATTAGGTAAACAAGCTCTTGGAATGTTCT
Organism: Flavobacterium macrobrachii; assembly: GCF_014486675.1. GTDB lineage: Bacteria > Bacteroidota > Bacteroidia > Flavobacteriales > Flavobacteriaceae > Flavobacterium > Flavobacterium macrobrachii. The sequence continues at coordinate 7,239 of NZ_JACTAC010000084.1, read as the reverse complement.
TAGTAGGAACCAACCAAATGGTAGCAGGAAAATACATCTCAGAACACGATTTAAAAATTGCCAATAAACTTGCTTATGTAATGGCTGGTGGAGATTTATCAGAACCAACATTAGTAAGTGAACAATATTTATTAGACATCGAACGTGAAGCTTTCTTGAGTTTGTGTACTGAGAGAAAGACTCTAGAGCGAATTCAGTTTATGTTAACTAAAGGGAAACCGTTGAGAAATTAGTATTAAGACTGAAGTATTAAGTATTAAGACCTTAAAAAGTATGCACAATTTTGAAAAACTAAAAATCTGGCAAAAAGCAATGGACATAGCTGTTGAAGTTTATGAAATTTCTTTGCTTTTACCTGATGATGAAAAATTCAATTTGATACATCAAATAAAAAAATGTGCAGTTTCTATTCCTTCTAACATAGCTGAAGGTTCAGGTAGAAATCATAATAAAGAATTTATCCAATTTTTAGGAATAGCTAATGGTTCTACTTTTGAATTAATAACTCAACTAATACTAGCAAAAAGGTTAAAACTAATAAAAGAAGAAATAATACAACCCATAATAAACCAGTTAGTAGAAGTTTCAAATATGAATTTCTCTTTTCAAAAAACATTAAAAACATAAGTATCAAGATAATTGTATTAAGTATCAAGACATAATTGTTAGAAAAAATCTTAATACTTAATACTCCAATCTTAATACAAAAAAATTAATACAATAAAATATGAAAACAGCATATATAGTATCCGGATTTCGTACAGCAGTTGGGAAAGCTCCAAAAGGAGTCTTCCGTTTCAAACGTCCTGACGAATTAGCAGCAGAAACCATCGAACACATGATGGCACAGTTTCCAGATTTCGACAAAAAACGAATTGACGACGTAATGGTTGGAAACGCCATGCCAGAAGCTGAGCAAGGTTTAAACGTTGGACGATTAATTTCCTTAATGGGATTAAAAGTAACTGACGTTCCAGGTGTAACAGTAAATAGATATTGTGCTTCAGGATTAGAAACTATCGGAATGGCGACAGCAAAAATCCAAAGTGGAATGGCTGATTGTATCATTGCAGGTGGCGCTGAGAGCATGAGTTTTATTCCAATGGGTGGATATAAACCAACACCAGATTACGCTGTAGCAAAAGAAGGTCACGAAGATTACTATTGGGGAATGGGTTTAACGGCTGAAGCAGTTGCTAAACAATTTAACGTTTCTCGTGAAGACCAAGATGAGTTTGCTTACAATTCACATCAAAAAGCCTTAAAAGCTCAAGCCGAAGGTAAATTTGATAAACAAATTGTTCCGATTACTGTAGAGCAAACATTCATCAACGAAAATGGTAAAAAAGAAACCAAATCGTATGTTGTAAATAAAGATGAAGGTCCAAGAGCTGATACCAATATTGCCGCTTTAGGAAAACTAAAACCAGTATTTGCAGCAGATGGTTCCGTAACTGCAGGAAACTCTTCTCAAATGAGTGATGGTGCGGCTTTCGTTTTAATCATGAGCGAAGAAATGGTAAAAGAATTAGGTGTAACTCCTATTGCAAGATTAGTAAATTTTGCATCAGCAGGAGTTGAACCAAGAATTATGGGAATTGGTCCAGTAAAAGCAATTCCAAAAGCATTGAAACAAGCAGGTTTGACATTAAATGATATTGATTTAATTGAATTAAATGAAGCATTTGCATCACAAGCATTAGCAGTAACTCGCGAATTAAATTTAAATCCTGATATCATTAACGTAAACGGTGGTGCAATTTCTTTAGGCCATCCACTAGGTTGTACAGGAGCCAAATTATCAGTACAATTATTTGAAGAAATGCGATTAAGAAAATCTAAATACGGAATTGTAAGTATGTGTGTTGGAACTGGACAAGGTTCTGCAGGTATTTACGAACTTCTATAAAAAAGCAACACAGATTTAAGAAATCAAAAAAATTATTAAAATTTCTCTAATTTCTTAAATCTGTGTTCCAAAAAACTAAAACTATTTAAATTAAAAAAACATAAAAACCATGGAAGATATAACAAGAGGTGGACAATTTTTGGTAAAAGAAACCAAATGTGAAAATGTCTTTACACCAGAAGATTTCTCGGAAGAGCAAATTATGATGCGCGACAGCGTTAAAGAATTCGTTGATAAAGAAATTTGGCCAAACAAAGACCGTTTTGAGCACAAAGACTATGCTTTTACAGAAGAAATGATGCGTAAAGCTGGAGAAATGGGCTTTTTGAGCGTTGCAGTTCCTGAAAATTATGGCGGAATGGGAATGGGATTTGTAGATACTTGTCTAGTTTGCGATTATATTTCGGGCGCAACAGGTTCTTTTTCAACAGCTTTTGGTGCGCATACTGGAATTGGAACGATGCCAATTACTTTATATGGAACCGAAGAACAAAAACAAAAATACGTACCAAAATTAGCTTCTGGCGAATGGTTTGGTGCTTATTGCTTAACAGAACCAGGCGCAGGATCAGATGCGAATTCAGGAAAAACAAAAGCTGTTTTATCTGAAGATGGAACGCATTACAAAATCACGGGACAAAAAATGTGGATTTCTAATGCAGGTTTTTGTTCGGTTTTCATTGTTTTCGCTCGAATTGAAGACGATAAAAACATCACTGGTTTCATTGTAGAAAATGATCCAAGCAATGGAATTACCATGAACGAAGAAGAACATAAATTAGGAATTCGTGCTTCTTCTACGCGTCAAGTTTTCTTTGCAGATACTAAAGTTCCTGTAGAAAATATGTTGGCTGCTCGTGGCGAAGGTTTCAAAATCGCTATGAATGCCTTGAATGTTGGTCGTATCAAATTGGCAGCCGCTTGTTTGGATGCGCAACGTCGTGTAACATCCAATGCGGTGAATTATGCTAACGAAAGAATACAATTCAACACGCCTATTTCCTCTTTTGGAGCCATTCGTTATAAACTAGCCGAAATGGCAACTTCTGCATATGCTGGAGAAAGTGCTACGTATCGTGCCGCAAAAGACATTGAAAACCGCATCAAACTTCGTGAAGCAGAAGGTGCAAGTCATCAAGAAGCGGAATTAAAAGGAGTAGAAGAATTTGCTATCGAATGTTCGATTTTGAAAGTAGCCGTTTCGGAAGATGTTCAAAACTGTGCCGATGAAGGAATTCAAATTTATGGCGGAATGGGCTTCTCTGAAGACACACCAATGGAAAGTGCTTGGCGCGATGCTCGTATTGCTCGTATTTATGAAGGAACGAATGAAATCAACCGAATGTTATCCGTGGGAATGTTAATCAAAAAAGCGATGAAAGGTCACGTTGATTTGCTTGGACCAGCCATGAAAGTGCAAGAAGAATTAATGGGAATTCCGTCCTTTGACACGCCAGATTATTCAGAACTATTTTCGGAAGAAAAAGAAATGGTGGGCAAATTGAAAAAAGCTTTCCTAATGGTTGCTGGTGCTGCCGTTCAAAAATATGGAATGGATTTAGACGCACACCAACAACTATTGATGGCTGCTGCTGATATGTTAATTGAAATTTACATGGCAGAAAGTACCATTCTTAGAACTGAAAAATTAGCCAAAAAAGAAGGCGAAGCCAAAGTACAAGAGCAAATTGCTATGGCAAAATTATACTTATACAAAGCAGTAGATATTGTAGCCGCCAGAGGAAAAGAAAGCATTATCTCTTTTGCCGAAGGCGACGAACAACGCATGATGCTTATGGGGCTACGCCGATTTACAAAATACACCAACATGCCTAATATTGTTGGTTTAAGAGAAACTATTACAGCTAAGTTAGTGGCTGAAAATAGTTATTGTTTTTAAGTTTAGTTTATTAATTGATTCGAAAAACCACCTCTAAACGGGTGGTTTTTTGTTGGAATAGCATTTATGTAGTTTTATTTTATATTTTTACAATGATAAGTTTTTATTAAAGATTATAAATAATTGAAACCCCTTTAGCGCGGATTTCCAATCCTTGCCAACAAACTAACTCCAAAAAACAAATTCAAATAAACCCAGCCTTTGGCAATATTTCCTAATTTGGCAAAGGTTTTTTATTTGCTAAAAAAAATGTATACTTTAAGTTTAAAGCTGATGCGAGCCTCTTAAGTGTTCCAAATAAGTAAATAGCAATGATTTTTATTCATTTACATTAGACACAATTGTGCTGAACATTCTTTATTTCTAAAAAAAATTGTACATTAGTATTTCAATTTTTAGTATGGCAATTAAAGTATCACCTCTATCTCCTGCATTAACAGATGAAAAGTCATTGAAAACTTTGGTAGAAAACCGAACAATCTTTTCATTGGAACACTGTGAATTGAATATTTTTGAAACGTATCAAAAGTCAGATTTGGTTCCTTTAAAGTTCAATGATTTAGTAGTAACTAGTATGTTGCGTGGTAAAAAGATTATGCATCTTTTTGACGAACCTCAATTTGAATATTTACCTGGTGAAACGGTTATTGTACCATCCAATGTAGAAATGAAAATTGATTTTCCTGAAGCTTCAAAAGACAATCCTACCCAGTGTATCGCTTTAGCCATTGATCATAATATTATAACGAACACTTTAGATTTTTTAAATGAAAAGTATCCCAAAGAAGGGAAAGGCAACCACTGGAAACTAGACCATGAGAATTATTTTTTTTATAACAATGTTGACCTAGCAGGTACTATCAATAAACTGATCAAAGAATGTATGGGTACTTCTATAACAAAAGATGCTTTGGCTGACTTAACGCTGCAAGAATTAATCATTAGAATTATTCAAACGCAAACTACAAAACGATTTGACCAAAACAACTATTTAGATAGTAATAGTCCAATTGCTCCAGCGATAGAGTATATCAAAAATAATATTAGAGAAACTATAAATTTAAAAGACCTGAGCGATAAAGCTTGTATGAGCACCACTTCGTTTTATCGTTATTTTAAAAGGGAATTGGGAATGAGCCCAATTGAGTTTATCTTGAATGAAAAGATAAAGTTTGCCAAAAAACTTCTTAGCAATCCAAATGTTTATATCAACGAGGTTTCTTATGCCACTGGATTTGAAGATTGTAATTACTTCATTAGATTATTCAAAAAATATGAAGGTGTTACTCCTAAACAATATCAATTGATGAATTATAATGGGTAAAGTAGTGATTAGTGATTGGTGAAAAATAGTTAGTGAATGGCTTTACTCATTCCATTTAATCTCTTCTAAATTTTGTATTTCTTCTTCGGTGAATAATCTATAATTTATTTTGAATGTTTTGCCATAAGGCGTTTCTAGAGAAAAACCTCCTGCTCCTATTCCATCGGTTACATCCAAAGTAAAGTGAGCTTGTTTCCAATATTCGAACAAATCTTTGTCGAGCCAAAACTCAAATCCTTTGATGGTTCCTATGCAAACATCGCCATATCTTAGATAAAAGCCACCTTTTTCAAAACACTGTGGTTGTGTACCTTCACAACATCCGCCGGCTTGATAAAACATTAAATCTCCAAACTTTTCTGCTAAGAAATCTATTAAATCCAATGCTTTTTGTGTTGCCTCTAAACGTTTTATTTTTTCCATAATCATAAAAGTAACAATAACCGCAAACGCTACAAATAATTTTGCGAATTTGCGGTTATGGATTGATTAAACTACTACTAACTAAAAGAAACCTAATTTATTTTTGTTGTAAGAAATCAACATGTTTTTTGTTTGACGATAATGGTCTAACATCATTTTGTGGTTTTCTCTACCAATACCTGATTGTTTGTATCCACCAAAAGGTGCTCCTGCAGGATAAGCATGATATTGATTTACCCATACTCGACCAGCGTGAATTGCTCTTGGTACTTGGTATAATTCATGTGCATCGCGGGTCCAAACTCCAGCTCCAAGTCCATACATGGTATCATTGGCAATTTCGATAGCTTCTTCTGTAGTTTTGAACGTGGTTACTGCTAATACTGGACCAAAGATTTCTTCTTGGAAAATTCTCATTTTATTGTGTCCTTTAAACAAGGTTGGTTGGATGTAATAACCGCCTTCTAAATCGCCTCCAAGATGGTTAACATCGCCACCACACAATAGTTCAGCTCCTTCTTCTTTGCCTAATTTAATATAAGAAAGAATTTTATCTTTTTGAATTTGTGAGGCTTGTGCTCCCATCATCACCGTTGGATCGAGTGGATTTCCTGTTTTTATAGCATGTACTCGAGCCAATACTTTTTCTATAAATCGGTCATAAATAGACTCGTGAATTAAAAGACGGGATGGACAAGTACATACTTCGCCTTGGTTTAATGCAAAAAGCGCTACACCTTCGAGAGCTTTGTCTAGAAACTCATCGTCAGCATCCATAACCGATGGAAAGAAAATGTTTGGAGATTTTCCGCCTAATTCCAACGTTACTGGTATAATGTTTTCTGTGGCATATTGCATGACCATTCTTCCTGTAGCGGTTGAACCTGTAAAGGCAGCTTTAGACACTTTTGGATTGGTTACTAATGTTCTACCCAATTCTGCACCAAAACCGTTGACAACATTAACTACTCCTGCTGGAATTAAGTCGCCTATTAATTCCATTAAAACCATAATGGAAATTGGTGTACTTTCTGCTGGTTTTAACACTACACAGTTTCCTGCGGCTATTGCTGGTGCTAGTTTCCAAACTGCCATTAGAATAGGGAAATTCCATGGAATAATTTGGGCAACTACTCCAATAGGTTCGTGCATGATGATGGAAACGGTATCTTTATCGAGTTCTGTTATCGAACCTTCTTCTGCTCTAATTACACTGGCGAAATATCTAAAATGGTCTATGGCTAAAGGAATATCGGCAGCCATAGTTTCTCTGATAGCTTTACCATTATCTAGGGTTTCTACGGCAGCAATAAGGTTTAGATTTTCTTCTATTCTATCGGCTATTTTATTTAGCATAATGCTTCTCTCGGTTGCCGATGTTTGACTAAAGGTTTTGAAGGCTTCATAGGCAGCATCAACAGCCATTTCGGTATCCATTTTTGCAGAATGGGCAGCTTTTGCCATTGGTTTTCCGTCAACTGGTGATAGGACTTCAAAGTATTGTCCTGTAGATGGTGCTACCCATTTTCCGTTGATGTAATTATCATACTTTTCTTTTAACTGTGGTCTTTGAACTACGTTACTCATAAGTTTTCTTTTTTTGGTTTATTCAAAATTAAGTTTAGTATTGATTTTGAAATAGCACAATTAATTCAATTTATAGCACAAAATTGTATTATGTTT